>NZ_JBEZXU010000012.1:113080-215108 GCF_040638175.1 Actinoplanes sp. NPDC026670 | reverse complement strand
GACGAGGCGACCTTCCCCACACAAATCCTCCCCGGCACCCTCACCGACCGTCAAGCAGACCCGCACTTGACAACAAATCCCCGATAGGGAATCAGTCGTCGTTGCTTCGGCGGTTGCGTTTGGTCTGGGCTCGGCGCTTCTTGTCGGCGATGCGGCGCTCGACCGAGCCACGGGTCGGCTTCGTCGCGCGGCGGGCCCGGGGCGGCGCCGCGACGGCGGCCGCGATCAGCCCGGCCAGCCGGTCCGCGGCGGCCTCGCGGTTGCGGAGCTGGGACCGGTTCTCCGAGGCGATGACAGTGATCACACCGTTCACCAGCCGGCCGCCGAGCCGTTCGGTGGCGCGTTCCTTGAGCATCGGGGGCAGCAGGTCGGAGCCGAGCACGTCCCACGACAGCTCGACCCTCGAATCGGTGGTGTTGACGCCCTGGCCACCGGGGCCACTCGCGCGGGAGAAACGCCACGAGAGTTCAGCCGCCGGGATGGTCAGGCGGTCGTTCACCCGTACGTCCTCAAGCACGCCGCCCAGCATCGCACCCGGCCATGATCATGCGCCATGGAGTTAGGGCCGGGAATGGCCGGCCCCGGCCGTCTCTCACGAACGGAGCCCGCGCCGGATTCGTGTCGGACAGGGCAAGATTGGACGGGTGACGTCACCATCCGCACCGGTCGCCACGACCGGTTATCCGTGGCCCATCGAAACCACGCAGCTCGCGAACGGTCTGCGCGTCGTCGTCAGCGAGGACCGGACGGCGCCCGTCGTCTGCGTCAACCTCTGGTATGACGTCGGCTCCCGGCACGAGCCGCCAGGCCAGACCGGGTTCGCGCATCTCTTCGAGCATCTGATGTTCGAGGGTTCGCAGCACGTGAAGAAGACCGAGCACATGAAGCTGGTCCAGGGCAACGGCGGCTCCTTGAACGCGACCACCAACCCGGACCGGACGAACTATTTCGAGACGATGCCGTCCGAGCATCTGGAGCTGGCGCTCTGGCTGGAGGCCGACCGGATGGGCGGCCTGGTTCCAGCGCTGACCCAGGAGACGCTGGACAACCAGCGCGAGGTGGTCAAGAACGAGCGGCGCCAGCGGTACGAGAACGTGCCCTACGGTGACGCCTGGCTGCGCCTGCTGCCGCTGCTGTACCCGGAGGGGCACCCGTACCACCACTCGACGATCGGGTCGATGGAGGATCTGAACTCCGCCGCCCTGGACACCTTCAAGGCGTTCCACCAGCAGTACTATGCGCCGAACAACGCGGTCCTGACGGTCGTCGGCGACACCACCGCGGCCGAGGTGTTCGAGCTGGCCGAGAAGTACTTCGGGGCGATCGCCACGGTTCCCGGCATTCCGGCGGCGCCGGACGGGACGCTGCCGATCCCGGCCGGTGAGGCGGCTCGCGAGGAGGTCACCGCGAACGTGCCGGCGCCGCGGATCTACCTGTCGTACCGGACCTACCCGTTCGGCACGGCGGGGTACGACGCGATCACGGTGCTGTCGACGGTGCTCGGCAGTGGCCGGGGCAGCCGGCTCTACCAGCGGCTGGCCGACGGTTCCCGGATCGCCCAGCCCGACTACATCGGGGCGTACGGGGTGGATCTGGCGCACGCGCCGGCCCCGCTGATCATCACGGCCACCGCGAAGGACGGCGTCGGCCTGGAGACCCTGGAGGCGGGCCTGGCCGAGGTGGTGCAGAGCCTGATCGACGAGCCGGTGACGGCGGACGAGCTGAACCGGGCGAAGGCGCTGCTGACCACCTCGTGGTGGCGGGGCGTGTCCACGGCGTACGGCCGGGCCGATCTGCTGGGGCGCTATGCGACCCAGTTCGGTGACCCGGCGACGGCCGCCGACCGTCTGCCGGAGTGGCTGGCCGTCACGGCCGAGGACGTCACCGAGGCGGCCCGTCAGGTGCTGCGCCCCGAGTCCCGTGTCACTCTCACCTACGTTCCCGGGGAGCCGTCATGACCCTCGTCACCACCCGACCGGGCGCCGGAGCGGCCCGGCCGTACTCGTTCCCGGTGATCCGGCGGGTCACCGCGCACGGCGGCACCGTCATCGCCGCCCACATGCCGGGCCAGATCCTGGCGAGCGCGCTGCTGCTGCTGGACGCGGGCGCGGCCCGGGAGGCGGACGGCCGGGAGGGTACGGCCACCGTCCTCGCCAAGTCGCTGGAGGAGGGCACCCGCAAACGGGATTCGGCGGCGTACGCGCTGGCGCTGGAGAGCCTGGGCGCGGAGCTGTCCCCGGGTGTGGACTGGGACACGTTCCGGGTCGGGGTGTCCGCCCCGGGCCCGCTGCTGGCCGACGCGGTGCGCCTGGCCGCGGAGGCCGCCCGTACGCCGAAGCTGGATCCGGCCGACGTGGCCCGGGTGCGCGACGACGAGGTGACCGCGCTGCGGATGGACTGGGCGCAGCCCGGCCCCCGCGCCGACGCCGCGCTGCGGGCCGACCTGTTCGGCGCGGACGGGCGTTACGGCCGCCCGCTGCACGGCGATCCGACGTCGGTGGCCGCGGTGACCGTCGAGGACGTGCTCGCCTTCCACGAGGCCTGGCTGCGGCGGCCGGGTGTGCTGCTGGTGGCCGGCGATCTGGACGCGCTGGACCTGGCGGCGCTGGCCGAGGCGGCTTTCGAGGGCACCTCGGGTGACCCGCTGACACTGGAGGGCCCGCTCGGTGTCGTGCTGCCGCCGCACCGGCGCACGATCCTGGTGGACCGGCCGGACTCGGTGCAGTCGACGCTGCGTATCGGGCACCGGGCGCCGGAGCGGGCCACCCCCGACTACGTACCGATGACGCTGGCGGCGACGGTGCTGGGTGGCGCGTTCACGTCCCGGCTCAACCACCTGATCCGCGAGGTGAAGGGGTACACGTACGGGATCCGTGGGTCGTACGCGATGACCCGCCGCTGGGGCCGTTTCGAGGTGGCCGCCGGGGTGCAGACCGCGGTGACCGCCCCGGCGATCCGGGACACGCTCGGCGAGATCGCCCGCACCCAGGCGGAGGGCATCACCGAGGAGGAGCTGGAGGTCGCGCGTTCGTGGCGGGCCGGCCAGCTGTCGGTGGAGATGCAGACGCCGGGGGCGATCGCCGGGGCGCTGAGCACGCTGGTGGTGCACGGCCTGCCCGACGACTACTACGAGACGCTGCGTACGGAGTATCTGGAGGCGTCCGTGGAGCAGGTGTCGAAGGCGGCCGCCGAGCATCTCGCGGTGAACGCGCTGACCCTGGTGGTCGAGGGTGACGGCGCGGCGATCCGGGCGGAGCTCGCCGAGTTCGGCGAGGTCGTCGACTCGGAGCTCTGACGACGGACAGGGTGTGCGATCACGAGGTCGCACACCCTGACCCACGCCTAGCTGTCATGGTTCAGCTAGGCGTACGATAACCCCCATGACGCGCATCGGATACAACCTTCCGAAGGATCTCCTGCGGCGCATGGCCGCCCGGGCCGAGGCCGAGGGCCGGGCCGAGGGACGGCTGACCGGCATGACCGGCGCCCTGTTCCACGTTCTCAAGGCACGCGGTGTCGAGGTCTCGGGTGAGGCGCGCGACACCATCCGGAGTTGCAAAGACCCTGCTCAGATCTATCGCTGGGTGCGGCGGGCGGCGACCGCCGACCGGGTCGAGGATCTGGGCGGTCCACTCGCCCGGCGACCACCGTCGATTCTGTGACCTGAGCCGCGTTCACCCATCCGGGGTGGCAGCCTGCGGATACCGTCGCCGCCATGACGATCACCGACGCGCCACCCGCGGCACGCCCGGTCGGGCGGCGACGCATCGTGCTGACCGGTCTGCTCTGGTTGTCGCTGATCCCGGCGGTGATCTGGTTCCTGGCGCGTGCCTTCGGGTGGGATGCCGGCCTCTGGGTCCAACTGCTGGCGTTCACGCCGTACGTCGCGATATGGACCTTGATCCCCGCCCTCGGCGCGCTGATCGCCCGCCGGTGGGCCGCCGCCGCGGTGGCGGTCCTGATCGCTTTCGGTTTCGCGATGGCCGTGGTGCCGCGTGTCGTCGCCGACGGCGACGAGGGCCCGTCGACCGGCGTCGAGCTCCGGGTGATGACGGCGAACATCCTCTTCGGCGGGGCTGACGCGAGCGAGATCGTGCGGCTGGTGCGCGACAACGGGATCGACGTGCTGGCGTTGCAGGAGTTCACCGTGCCCGCTCAGCAGGCGCTGAAGGCGGCCGGGCTGGAGCAGTTGCTGCCCTTCAACCAGCTCGCCCCGGAGCCGGGCGCGAGCGGTTCCGGCCTCTACTCGCGCTATGACTTCGCCGAGCAGGCGTCCCGGCGCAACGACGGCGGCTTCCAGCAGGCGCACGCGGCGGTGCAGGTGCCCGGCGCCGGGACCGTCTACGTCGAGTCGGTGCATCCGCTGGCTCCGGCCGCCATGGACATGGTCTCCGGCTGGTCCGCCGACCTCGCCGACCAGGTGCCGGCCGCCGGCGGGCTGCCGAAGGTCCTGATGGGCGATTTCAACTCGACCCTCGACCACAAACCGCTGCGTGACCTGATCGACACCGGTTACCGGGATGCCGCCGACACCGTCGGGAAGGGCTGGATCGGCACGTGGGGGCCGTATGACGGGGATCCGATCCCGCCGGTCACCATCGACCATGTGTTGGCCGATGACCGGATCGGGGTGAAAGATGTCCAGGTGCACAGTGTGAAGGACTCCGATCACCGAGCGGTGATCGCCTGGCTGACCGTCCCGGCCGCATGAGCGACATAGCGATCCGGCTGATCAGTCCGGCCGACGCCGAGGAGATGGCGGCCCTGCTGCGGGCCAACCGGGAGCACATGGCGCCCTGGGATCCGTTGCGTGAGGAGAGCTACTACACCACCGAGGGCCAGTGGCAGCTGATCTCCGACTCGCTGCGCTCGGGCAACGCGCTGCCGCACGCGATCGTCGAGGCCGGCCGGGTCATCGGCCGGGTCAATCTGTCGAACGTGGTGCACGGCGCGTTCCAGTCGGCCAACCTGGGCTACTGGGTGGACGCGGCGGCGACCGGGCGGGGCGTTGCGAGCGCCGCTGTCGCGGCGGTCGCTGAGGCGGCGTTCCTCACTTACGGTCTGCATCGGCTCGAGGCAGGCACACTTCTTCATAACGTACGGTCACAGCGTGTCCTGGAACGCAACGGCTTCGTCCGGTTCGGGATGGCGCCGAAGTACCTGAAGATCGCCGGCGACTGGCAGGACCACTACCTCTTCCAGCTCCTCTCGGAAAACTGGTTGGAGTCGCGCTCCGCCACCTCCTAGCATCGTCGGCATGATGCTCAGCTCGATGACGACCACGCCGGGAGTTCCCGGCGACGAGTCGATGCTGCGCTAGAGAGCGACGACCGGCCCCGGGCGACATGCCCGGGGCTTTGTCGTCCGGGGTCCCCGAAACGAGGAGACCCGACATGTCCATCGATCACCGCAGGCTCGGCCGCGAGCTGAACCTCTTCGACTCCGATCCGCTGATCGGCGCCGGCCTGCCGTTCTGGCTTCCGGACGGCGCGGCCGCACGCCACGAGGTGGAGTCCTATCTGTACGACCTGGAGCGGCGGGCCGGATATCGGCACGTGTACTCGCCGGCCCTGGGCAAACGCCGGATGTACGAACTGTCCGGCCACTGGCGCAACTTCGCCGACGACATGTTCCCGCCGATCCGGGTCGGCGACGACGAGCTGGTGCTGCGGCCCAGCCTGTGCCCGCATCACGCGCTGATCTTCAAGTCGCGCGGGCGGTCGTACCGGGAACTGCCGTTGCGGGTCGCCGAGCTGGGACCGATGTACCGGGCCGAGCGGTCGGGCGTGGTCGGCGGCCTGTCCCGGGTCCGGCAGATGCTGCTCAACGACGCGCACATCTTCTGCGCCGAGGAGCAGGCCGGTGCCGAGGTGGCCGGGGTGCTGGCGCTGACGCGGCAGGCGCACGCCGCGCTCGGCATGGGCCCGGTCTCCTACCAGCTGTCGCTGCGCGGGCCGGGGAAGGAGTACGGCGGTGACGACGACTCGTGGGCGCGGGCCGAGGCGCTGCTGCGCGGGGCGCTGGCCGAGGCCGGGGTCGAGTACCTGGCCGTTCCGGGTGAGGCCGCGTTCTATGGCCCGAAGATCGACGTCCAGGTGGCCGATCCGTCCGGCCGGGAGTGGACCCTCGCCACCGTGCAGATCGACTACCACCAGCCCGAGCAGTTCGAGCTGGAGTTCGTGAACGCGAACGGCGGACGGGACCGGCCGGTGATGGTGCACCGCAGCCTGGCCGGTTCGATGGAGCGGCTGTTCGGGCACCTGATCGAGGTGCACGAGGGCGCGTTCCCGGTCTGGTACGCGCCGGTCCAGCTGGCGGTCCTGCCGATCGGCGCCGATCAGGACGCGGCTGCCCGCTCGTTCGCGGACTCGGCAGCCGACCTGCGGGTGGAGGTGGTGCACGACGGTTCGATCGGCGCCCGCATCCGGGACCACCGCCGGGTTCCGTACATCGCGGTGCTCGGCGCCCGGGAGGCCGCCTCCGGCGAGGTGGCCCTCCGGCTGCGGGACGGCAGCCGCCTGGACCCGATGCCCCGGGCGGCGGCTCTCGAACTGATCAGAGCCGCCGTCCGGGACCAGCGTTCAGGAAGCGGGAGCTGACGTGCGGGCCAGGCCGTAGGTGAGGGCGTCGACGAGGGCGGTCCAGCTGGCCTCGACGATGTTCTCGTGCACGCCGACGGTGGTCCACTCCCGGCTGTGGTCGCTGGTCTCCAGCAGCACCCGGGTCACGGCGTTCGTACCGTGGCTGCCCTCCAGGATCCGCACCTTGTAGTCGGTCAGCTCGAACGACTTCAGGTGCTCGTAGTGGCTGGTCAGCGCGGTACGCAACGCCTCGTCCAGGGCGTTGACCGGGCCGTTGCCCTCGGCCGTGGCGATCACCCGTTCGCCGCGCACCCGTACCTTCACGGTCGCCTCGGAGATGACCGTGCCGTCCTCCCGGTGCTCGACCAGCACCCGGTACGACTCCAGGGTGAACGGCCGGGCCAGGTCGGCGCCGGGCAGCTCACTGCGTACCAGCAGCTCGAACGAGGCGTCGGCGGCCTCGAACGACCAGCCGGTCGCCTCCAGGTCCTTGACCTTCCGGGTCACCTTCGTCAGGGTGTCCGGGTGGCCGGCCAGGTCCAGTCCGAGCTCACGGCTCTTGAGCTCGATGCTGGCCCGGCCGGCCATCTCCGTTACCAGGATCCGCATGTCGTTGCCCACAACCGACGGGTCGATGTGGTTGTAGAGCAGCGGATCCACCTTGATCGCGCTCGCGTGCAGGCCCGCCTTGTGGGCGAACGCCGCGGCCCCGACATAGGCCTGGTGGGTGTCGGGGGCGATGTTGGCGATCTCGGCGAGCGCGGTGGAGACCCGCGTCGCCTTCTCCAGGCATCCGTCCGGTAGGACCTTCAGCCCGAGCTTGAGTTGCAGGTTGCTGACCGTGGCGAACAGGTCGGCGTTGCCGGGGCGCTCGCCGTACCCGTTGGCCGTGCACTGGAAGTGCCGGACGCCTGCTTCGACGGCGGCGACGGTGTTCGCGACCGCGCAGGCGGTGTCGTTCTGGCAGTGGATGCCGAGCTGGTCGGCGCTCACCCCGGTCATCGCCACGACCTGGTCGATCGCCTTCGTGACCATCGACGGGAGCATGCCGCCGTTGGTGTCGCACATGATGACCCGCTCGGCGCCGGCCTCGAACGCCGCCTTCACGACGCTCGCCGTGTACTCCGGGTCGTGGCGGAACCCGTCGAAGAAGTGCTCACAGTCGACGAAGGCGCGCCGCCCGTTCGCGACCAGATGCCGGACCGTGTCCCGGACCATGTTCAGGTTCTCGTCGCCGGTGGTGCGCAGCGCCCGCTCGACGTGCCTGATGTCCGACTTCGCGACCACACAGACGACCGGCGTCTCGGCGTCGAGCAGCGCCTTGACCTGCGGATCCTCGGCCACGTCGACACCCGCCTTGCGGGTCGCGCCGAACGCCACGAGCACCGCGTGTTTCAGATCCAGCTCGGTCTTCGCCCGTTCGAAGAACTCGGTGTCCTTGGGCATGGCGCCCGGCCAGCCACCCTCGATGAAACCCACGCCGAACTCGTCCAGCAGGCGCGCGACCGCGAGCTTGTCGGCGACCGTGTAGCTGATTCCCTCGCGCTGCCCGCCGTCCCGCAGCGTCGTGTCGAACACCTGGTAGTCCATCGGGGAAAGTCCTTTCGATCGGTCACCCGCCGAGCACAACAAAAAGACCCCCCGCGGATGCGGGAGGTCTGCGCGTCGGCGGAGAGTCAGCCGGCGCGCTAGGTGCGAATAATCAGCACGGAGCGGGTCACGTTCCGAAGCATGCCACGGGCTGCCACGACATGGACTCGAAATCCACTGGCTGAGACGGCGGGAGTGACGAATTCGACCGGTCGAGCGGCTGCACGCGCCGGTTAGGTTGGGAACGTGGTCGCCGAATCGTATTCACGCAGTCTCCCGTTCACGAAGGCCTACAACTTCCGGGACGTCGGCGGTTACGCCGGCCTCGACGGGCGACGGGTCCGCTGGCGGCGGTTGTTCCGGGCCGACTCGCTGCACCGGATGCACGATGCCGACGGCGAGGCGTTCGCCGCCCTCGGCATCCGCACGGTCATCGACCTGCGCCGCGAGTTCGAGGTGCAGAAGTTCGGGCGGGTGCCCGAGGAGCACGGCGTCGACTACCGCAACCTGGTGATCCGGCACGTCGACTGGGAGGAGATCGCGCACACCGACGACATCCTCCACGAGCGCTGGCTGGCCGACCGGTATCTCAACTTCGCCGAGGACGGCCGTGAGGGCATCGCCGGCTCGCTGCGCGTCATCGCGAACGCCGAGGCCGCCCCGGTCGTGGTGCACTGCATGGCCGGCAAGGACCGGACCGGCACGGTCTGCGCGCTGACGCTGTCCCTGCTCGGGGTGTCCGACGAGGACATCGCCGCCGACTACGCGCTGACCACCGAGGCGATGCGGCCGCTCACCGAGTACCTGATGCGGGCCAACCCGGAGGCGGTCCAGGGCAACGAGCACATGTTCGACTCCCCCGCCGAGGCGATGCTGCTCTTCCTGGACGACCTCCGCGCCCTGCACGGCTCGGTCGAGGCTTACACCAAGGAGATCGGCCTGACCGACGACGACCTGCATTCGTTGCGGTCGCATCTGCTCACCGACATCTAGGGGTACGACAAGCCTGCCTAGCGACTACCCTTCAAGGGTCAACTAGGTGTAGGTTAAGTGTCATGCCCTCGCAGGTACACGAGGTCTTGATCGAGATGTTCCGCGGCCGCCCTTCCCTGGCCGCGGAGCTCTTGAACGGCCCGTTACACGACACCCTCCCCGCCTACGACGAGGCCCACCTGGCCTCAGCCGACCTGACAGACGTAGCCCCCACCGAGTACCGAGCCGACGCCGTCGTCACCCTGACGCGTGGGAAGGAGAAGGTCCTCTCGATCGTGGTCGAGGTGCAGCGCCAGGTCGACCCACGAAAGCTGCGAAGTTGGCCCGCCTACGTCGCGACCCTGTACGCCCGGTTGGGCTGCCCGGTCACACTTCTGGTCGTGTGCCCACTGCAGTCGGTCGCCGATTGGGCGGCCAAGCCGATTCTCTTCAGCCTGCCGCCATCGGCGATCCATCCGGTGGCGTTCGGCCCGGCACAGACACCCGTCATCACCGACCTCGAAACCGCCCAGCGCCTACCCGAGCTGACGTTGCTGTCCGCCATGGCCCACGCCGGCAGGCACGACCCGATTCCGCTGTTCAAGGCAATGCAGTCGGCACTCGCCGTCATCGAATCCGACCGCGCGGTTCTCTACTATGAATTCGCGCTCACCATGCTGCCGGCCGCAGCCCGCACGCTGCTGGAGGAACTCATGACCGCCACGGACTACCCGTACAAGAGCGAATTCGGCCGACCCTACTTCGCGGCCGGCAAGGCCGAGGGCGAGGCTCATTCGCTCCTGACGGTTCTTAGCGCACGCGGCATCGAAGTCTCCGACGAGGCGCGGGCAAAGATCACCGCCTGCACCGACCTCCAACAGCTCGAACAGTGGATCCAGCGTGCCGTCGTCGCCGAACGCATCAAAGACCTCGGCGGGTCACTCGCCGAGTGAACGACGAGAAGGATCCAGCAGGCGTCCTCGGATACCCGTTCAAAAGCAAATTCGGCCGGCCCTTCTTCGAGGCAGGCAAGGCCGAAGGTAGGGCGGCAGGTAAGGCGCGTGCGCTCTTCTTAGTTCTTAGCGCACGCGGCATCGAAGTCTCCGACGAGGTGCGCGCGACGATCGCCGCCTGCACCGACCTCGAGCAGCTCGAACTGTGGCTTCGACGCGCTGTCGTAGCTGAACGCGTGGAAGATCTCGGCGGGTCACTCGCCGGATGACGGGCGGCCGCTGAGTGGTGACGGACGCATACGCCCCGGCGGGCGCGCTGGGGACTGGACGGACCGCGGTGGTTGCGGTGTAGTTCGGGACGGGTGGGTGCGTTTGTGGCGCTCCCACCCGTACCGCCAAAGGGTTTAAAGGACTCGGTGGACCCAGCCGAAGGGGTCTTCGGCTCGGCCTCGCTGGATGTCGACGAGTTCCTTGCGGATGGCCATGGTGACCTCGCCGGAGCCGCCGTCGGCGACGGTGAAATCGCCGTCTTCGCTCTTGATCGTGCCGATCGGGGTGATCACGGCGGCGGTGCCGCAAGCGAAGGCCTCGCGGACCCGGCCGGAGGCGGCGCCTTCACGCCACTCCGCCAGGCTGATCGGGCGTTCCTCGACCTTGCGGCCGGCGCGCTCGGCCAGCTTGATCACCGAGTCGCGGGTGATGCCGGGCAGGATCGTGCCGGTCAGCGGCGGGGTGATCAGGCTGCCGTCGTCGAGGACGAGGAAGACGTTCATGCCGCCGAGCTCGTCGATGTACTTGCGTTCCACCGCGTCCAGGTAGACGACCTGGTCGCAGCCGTGCTCGGACGCCTCAGCCTGGGCTGACAGGCCGGCCGCGTAGTTGCCGCCGCACTTGGCCGCGCCGGTGCCGCCGGGCGCTGCACGGGTGAAGTCGGGCGTCACCCAGATACTGACCGGCTTGACGCCGCCGGAGAAGTACGGGCCGACCGGCGAGGCGATGACCAGGTACAGGTACTCGTTGGCGGGGCGGACGCCGAGGAACACCTCGCTCGCGTAGGCGAACGGGCGCAGGTAGAGGCTGCCCTCCGGGTCCTCGGGGATCCAGCTCCGGTCGATCTTGATGATCTCGTGGAGGGACTGGAGGAACGTCTCCACCGGCAGGGCCGGCATCGCCATCCGGGCTGCGGACTGGTTGAACCGGTTCGCGTTCGCATCGGGGCGGAACATCGCGACACCGCCGTCGGGTGTCGTGTACGCCTTCAGACCCTCGAAGATCTCCTGCGCGTAATGCAGGACGGCACTCGCCGGGTCCATCGGGATCGGCCCGCGAGCCTCGACACGCGGCTCATACCAGCCTTTGCCGTCGGCGTAGCGCACCGTGACCATGTGGTCGGTGAAGATGCGGCCGAAACCGGGGTTGGCCAGCAGGGCGGCGCGGTCCGCGTCGCTGACGGGTGCCGGGTTCGGACGGATCTCGAAATCGAGGTGGTCACCACCGCTCATGACAGGTGGACCTGCTTTCTACAACGAAGAATGGAAGCATGCGTGGGGGCACCCGTAGTGCCCCATGAATTTACCCCGAACGGTCGTTAAAAAATAATGACCATGGGTGAGCAGCCCCGTAGGGCTGAGTGACGAGACCGGCCGGTCAGACGGCTGCGGCGACCCGGTCGCCGACTTCGGCGGTACGCAGCGGCGCGCCCGGCGTGCGGGACGCGACCTCGGCCGCGACCGCCTCGGTTACTCGCCGGGCCTCGTCGAGCTTGCCCAGGTGCTCCAGCAGCAGGGCCGCGGACAGGATCGCGGCCGCCGGGTCGGCGATGCCCTTGCCGGCGATGTCCGGCGCGGAGCCGTGCACGGGCTCGAACGTCGACGGGTAGATGCGCTCCGGGTTGACCGAACCGCTGGCCGCCATGCCGATGCCGCCGGTCACGGCCGCGGCGATGTCGGTGAGGATGTCACCGAAGAGGTTGTCGGTCACCACGACGTCATACCGCTGCGGGTTCGTCACCAGGAACATGCTGGCCGCGTCGACGTGCTGGTACTCGGTGGTGACGTCGGGGTGCTCGGCCGCGACGGCGGCGAACGCCCGCGACCACAGGTTGCCGGCGTGGGTCAGCACGTTGGTCTTGTGCACCAGGGTGACATGGCGACGGTCGCGGCGCTGGGCGCGGGCGAACGCGTCACGGATGACCCGCTCGACGCCGTGCCGCGTGTTGAGGCTCTCCTCGGTCGCGATCTCGGCGGGCGTGTTCTTGTGCAGCACACCGCCGGCGCCGACGTAGAGGCCCTCGGTGCCCTCGCGGACCACGACCAGGTCGATCTCGCCGGGCTTCACACCGGCCAGCGGGCTGGACGTGCCGGGCCACAGCTTCGACGGGCGCAGGTTCACATACTGGTCGAAGTCGAAACGGAGCTTCAGCAGCAGGCCGCGCTCCAGAACACCCGGCGGGACGCTCGGGTCGCCGATGGCGCCCAGCAGGATCGCGTCGTGGCCGGCCAGCTCGTCCTCGACCGACTGCGGCAGGACCTCACCGGTGCGGTTGTAGAGGCGGGCGCCCAGGTCATACTCGTTGTAGACGACTCCGGGGAGGACAGCGTCGATGACCTTGCGAGCCTGAGCGGTCACCTCGGTACCGATGCCGTCGCCGCCGACAACCGCGATCCGCGCCACGCTCACGTCAACTCCCCCAACGATTCTGGTAAACCCTGGCCAGGCTACCCGCCCGTCCCGATCATCGGTACGAGAGTCCCAATAGGTGAACGACCGACGGATGCGAACAGCCCCCGGACCGCGGCAAACGGTCACGGGGGCTGTAGCGACGAGAAGTCCCGCCTTAATATCCACCGCTCGTCCCGGAAACGGGCGCCATCACCCGAAGACAGGCCCGTACGAGACGTGCGGCTTGGGGGACAACGCTAGCGAGACGGACTTATAACGCGCAAGCCGCCCCGCCCCGCGTGTCGCCCGGCGTTTCAGCCGACAGTGGTTCACCTGTCGATCGCGTAGTCCGACCAGAGCGCACGGTGTTCGAGGTCAGGCGTCGTGCCCTCGGGAAACCAGCGAACCCCGGTAGCCGGGTCGAACGCCGCCAGAAGGAGGTCCAGATTCGTCAGGAGCAGGGCGGGCCAGGGCATTCGGGCGGCCACCTTCTCGAAGAGGAGTCGCACCTCGTCCCGCTGCACCGGGTCGTCGTGCCGGGTGTACCACATCTCCCAGACCAGATCGTATCCATCGAGGACGGACACATCATCGGGATCGCCGGACGGATCGGCGTACTGGTTGATCCGGAGTGGGCCACCGACCCGGCCGGGCCGCCCGGCGGAAGCCGGGCGGCTCAGCACGGCATCGGAGCCGTCGACCTTCAAATCCAGACCGAGTGAGTGCGCCAGCCGATGAGCCGCCTCGTCCGGCGCGAGATCGCATCGGAGGAAGATCTGCTCGGTGTCACTCACATGGCCTCCCCGTCAGCTGAGTTCGATGATGGTGTCGTCGGCCAGGATCACACGAATTTTGGACGGGATTGCCTGCCCATGGGCCCGGGCCTGTCCGGCCGCACGCTTGAAGCCCTCACGAGCCGTCTCAGCGGTCAGGCCGACATTCCGGCCGTCGATGACCATCTCGCCCTTTGCCCCCTCGACCTGCTTGCCGGCACTCAAGATATTGCGCTTGACCGCCGACGTCGAACCCGAGTTGAGCGTCTTGAACTCAATGATCACACCGGGGTCGTTCGGGCCTCGACGCACCATGACGTCGGGATTCTTGTGCCCCTGGACATCGTCGACCCGCTTACGCGGGAAGACCGCCTCGCCCTCCCGCTCGAGCCGCTCGGCGATGGCACGTTCCTTGTCCTCGAGCCGGTTGTGCGGGTCCACGACCCCTGGCTTAAAGTCGTCGCCGAGTTCGCCGTAGTGCTCGGCGCTGTCGAAGTCGGGGTCCCCGGGCTTCGGACACGGCGTCGCGTTGTGCACGAGAACCGCTGCGGCTTCCGCCACGACGTAGTACGTGTGGACGTCGGCGACCGTCAGGTTGTACACGGTGGATGTCTCGGCCCGATGGCTGACCGCCGAGATCTGGACCAGCGTTCCGGAGCTGGTGCGCAGCCACTGCCCGGCAGTGAGGGACTCGGCGTCGACCCACTCGAAGAGCGCCGGCACCCAGAACGGGTGATTGTGGGTGGCGGTGATCGTCGCCCCGCCGATCGTGAGGTCGACGAGCTTCTTGTCGCCGCTGCCGACGATCCGCGCGATGACCGGCTCAGCCGCGGTGACGCCGGTGAACGGGTCAGTGGCCAGAACCCTGTCCCCGAGGGCCAACCGGTCGATGGCTCTGGTGGTTCCGTCGGCCATCAGGACCGGCGTTCCCGCCGCAAAGCTGTTGCCCGGGCACTTGCTCTTGCGCAGCAGCTTGTCCTTGGCCTTCTTCAGGATTTCGTCGGCCTTCTTACCGGCCTTCCGAACCCCGTCGGTGAACTTCTCGAACTTCTTGTAGAAGTCCCAGAGATTGCCCAGCTTCTTGAGCTTGCCCCAGGGCAGGACGTCGATGACCGCCCAGAAGCAGGCGCCGAAGCTGGGCTTGGTCGCGCACTCCTTGAGATCACCGAGGATGAGATCCCCCAGGAACTCGAGACCGTGCTCCTTGATGAAGTCGACGATGCCCTGATCAGCGGCCTTCTTGGCGGCCTCGTACTCGGCCCGCTCCTCGGGCGTCATCTCGTCGAGGAGTTCCTGCTCCTGCTCCGGAGTCAGGTCGGCGCCCTCCTCCAGAGCCTTGTCGAGGCGTTCCCGCTCAGCTGCCTCGGCTCGCTCGGCCGCCTGCTCGGCCGCCACGGCATGCTCAAGAGCGCGGCTTGCGGCCTCGGCTGCGCTGTCCGCGTACCGCTGCGCGCTCTCTGCTGACGCCTTGGCGTCGCGGGCGGAGGCTTCCGCCCGGTCAGCCGCCGAATTCGCCGCCGCGGCGTCGGCCTCGGCAGCGCTGGCGGCACTGTCGGCGGCGTTGGCGTCCGCCTGGGCCTGCTGCGCGCTGCGGCTGGCGATCGCGGCGTCGTTGGCGGCCTCATTCGCGGCCTGCCGTGCCGCCAGCGCGTCCGCTCGAGCCTGTGCATCCGCACGCCCGGCGCTGGCCGCCGCCGCGCGGGCGGCGGCTCCGTCGACGGCGGCCTGAGCGGCATACTTCTTAGCCTCCGCCGCAGACCGGGCCGCCTCGGCCGACGAGTGTGCTGCCTGCGCGGCAGCCACGTAGGCCGGCTTTACCTGGGCGTTCGCTCGGTCGGCTGCCTGCTGCGCCTTGGTCGCGGCGATCACCGCCTCATCAGCCCGGGCCTGTGCCGCGGCAGCCTGCTCGGCACCGATGATGCGAGCCTCCTCCGCCACCGACTCGACGAAGTCCGCGTCGATGTCGGCGCCGGTGAACGGGCTCACCATGGACAGGGCTGTGTCGTACGGGTCGGCGATGCCCGCCGACGACGCCGCGGCGGCACTTGCGGCTCGGATGGCGATGTCCGCCTGCGCCGCGGCGGCAACGGCCTCAGTCGTCGCGGCCTCGGCCTCCGCCTTGGTCCGGTCGGCCGCCCACAGCGCGCGGACCGCCTGGTCAGCGGCTTGGCTCGCCAGGCTGACGGCCGTGTTGGCGGCCTGTGCCGCCTTGGCCTGCTGGGCCGTCGCGACTGCGGCCTTCGCGTCGGCCCGCACCCGGGCTGCATGCGTCGCTTTCGCCGATGCCTCGGCTCGGTCTGCTGCCGCGTCCGCTGCCGCGGCCGCTTCCCGTGCCCGTTCCGCGGCCGCCCACGCCCGGTTGGCGGCCTGTTGTGCCTGCGTCGCGGCGGACCTTGCGTTGGCGGCAGCGCCGCTCGCGGTGTTCGCGTATCCGCGGGCCGACTTCGCCGCGGTGTCCGCGGTCCGGAACTCACCGTCGGCCTGATTCGCCGCCGCCTGAGCGGCGTCCCTCTCCGCCGCACTGTCCGTCTTGGCGACCATCGCTCGCATGGCCTGCGCCCGGGCCTCGGCCGTCTGCCGATTCCGCTCGGCGGCATACGCTGCGTCGCGGGCCTCCCGTGCGGTGTTCTCCTTGGCCCAGGCGTTGTCGCTGGCCGTGGCCGCGGTGCGATCAGCATCCTCGGCTCGCTTGGCGGCGCCGTCGGCGATGGCGGCCTGTGCCTCCGCGTTGGCGCGAGCGGCTCGGGCCGCGGCAGCCTCCCGCTCGGCCTGGGCACGGTACCGGGCGGCCAGCGCCGCCTCTTGCTGGGCGATCTGGCGCTGGCGCTTGGCCTCGGCCGCCTGCGCCTCGGCCTCCTGGCGGTGCTGGCGGGTCTTCTCCGCCTCGGCCCACGCCTTCGCCTCAGCCGCCTGCGCCTGCTCCCGCGCCTTCTTCGCCCGTGCCGCCGCAGTCTTCGCTGCACTCGCCTGCTTCGCGGCCGCAGCCGCCAGCTTCGCCGCCGACTTCGCGTGCTCCTCGGCATGCTCGCGCCACTTGACCGCCTGCTGCGCGTGTGCCTCAGCCTGCGCCTGCGCACCCTGCGCATTGTTCGTCGCGATCGTCGCATCGCTCGCGAACACCGCCGTCTGCGCCGCACCGAACGCAGCCGTCGCAGCCTCGCTCATACCCTGCGCGATCTGCGCCCACTCCGCGCCATAGTCCAGACCGGTCGCAACGATCTCGTCAGCAGCCGTCGACGCCGTCTGCGCCGCGATCCCCGCCTCACGAGCAGCCACCTGCGCGTGCCCCAGCTGCCGTTTGACCTCGGTGTTCGCCGACGCCAACTCCGGCGCCTTCGCTGTCGCCGTACCGCTGCCGGCCAGGACGCGTGCGGAATGCCGGGCACCATTCGCGGCAGCGGCCATCGCGTTCGACGCCTGCTGCAACGCACGAACACCCTCACCATGCGCGATCAGCAGCCGACGACGCGCCTCCGACGCCCGCGCCGACTTCTGCGCCAGCTCCGTCAACTCCTCGACCGCCTTGTTCCGCGCCTCGAGGTCCTTCAGATACTGCTCACGCTCCGCCGCATCCGCCCGCGCCGCAGTCAGATACCCGCCGTTGAGGAACGCATTGACCGCGTTGTCGTCACCGGCGAACGCCGCCTCCGCCGCACGCCTGACGTTCGACTCCGCCGGAGCCATCGCGGCGATCAGCCGCACCCGCTCCCGCAACATCGCCGCCCGCTCAGCAGCATCGTCGCTGGTCTTCTTATCACGATCACGCGCGATGTCGGCGCCGTAGGCCAGGAACGCAGCCCGGTCACTGTCGGTGCCGGCGAGGACTCGTTCGACCTCGGCGTTGAAGTACGGGCCACCCGTACCCTTCAAAGCCTTGATCGTCGCGAGATTGTTCGCGGCCTCCTGCTTCTTACGGGCCGCGACCTGCTTGTCCAACGCCGGCTTGTCCACCGTCGCGAACTTCTGAATCGTCGCCGGATCACCCGTGGCCAAAGCGGCCAGCGCGGCGTCACGAACCTCCTGCTCAGCCGTGAACTCCGCGACATCAGCGACAGCCTTACGCCACCGCTCCGCCATCGTGTCCACACCGGTCGTGCCGTTCCACGACTCGGTGACCAGTTCGGGGATTTCCAGTTCGAGGCCCGGCTCCTCGGACGCCGTCGCGGTCGGGGCCGGCGTCGGGTCGACCGCGAGGGCCGGTGGGGCGTGGAGTCCCGCGCCGACGACAGCGGCCGCCAGCGACGAGATCAGGAATACGCGTAGCCGCGTCAGTTTCACTGCGAAAGTCCTGTTCAGACGAGAGAGGTCGGGGTGAGCAACGCGGCTTCGGCTTCCAGGGCCCGCTGGTAGAGCACGGCCCACGACGCGGCCTGTTCGGCGGCGGTCTGCTGGGCGGTGAGCCACTGGTCGCGGGTGCTCTGCGCGGTGCCGGCGATGTTCTGCCAGTTCGGGCTGGTGGTGCCGGCCGCCCGGAGGGCGATCTGCAGCCAGGTCTCGGCCTGCTGGAGCGCCACCTGTTCGGCCTCGGCCCAGGCGACGCGCGGCTTCGACGTGTGGGCGGCGACATCGGCCCAGTCCCGGGCGGCCGCGGCACGCAGCTGCTCCTTCGCCTCGCCGGCCGCGCCGAGGGCCTTCTGTTCGGCGGTCTGGGCGGCGGCCACCAGCTCCCGCGACTTCAGCAGAAACGCCTTGTCGGCTTCGGCGCACTGCCGGCGGTAGGTCTGGGTGTCCAGGCCGGCCGCGCTCGCCCAGCCGTAGTTGAGGAACTCGGCGACGTCGGCGTCGGTTCCGGATGCGAGCGCCCGGAGGGCCCAGGCCTGCACCTGCGCGCCGGGGTCGTTGTCGCGCAGAAGGGCGACGAAGTCGCGGTCGTCCTGTTTCACCAGGTCCGCGCGTAGCTTGTCGTCGGCGATCCCTTGGCGATCAAAGGCCAGGGCAACGGCATATCCGGTACGGGCGAACTCGTCCAGTTCCACCTCGGAGCCGGCGAGGGCGCGCCGCCCGGCGGCATTGACCCGTGGATAGGTGCGGGCCGGGTGGGTGGCGACCATCCGCTGCGCGTACGTGATCTGGCGGTCCAGTGACGTCTGGGCACGGTCCATCGCCGCGGTGTAGCCGGTGTCCAGGAACTCGGTGACGGCCGCGACCTTCTCCTCGGCGGTCTCCCCGGTCAGCAGGGCCGACCGTGCCGCGCTACGCACCGCCGCGCGCTCCTCGTAGGCCGACAGCCAGCGCACGAAGAAACGTTCCGCCTCCTGCTGTTCGGCTGAAAGTGTGGTGACGGCCACCGGATCCACGGCCCATGCCGCACCGCTCCAGGAAACGGCACTCAATAACGTGACCGTACTCACCATGAATAGACTTCTGCGTTTCATCGTTTCCCCCGTTGGAACGCACGACAATACGCCGGCCACCCACGGCGGTCCGGCGCAATAGACGGTGATGGAAACACAAAATGGGCCGTCGCGCTGCCCCGGAACTCTCAGGAAACTCCATGCCGAGCGGTTGATCAGCGCAGACGAAAGAATGAGTCATCCGTCATCGTCATGTGCCCTTGTCAATGGGTTGAAGTCCGGGCTAGCTTGCCCGGGCGCCCACTCGGGCGCATTCACACGGGGGAATCAACTTCATGCCACACATCACCGACGGGATCACCGCCCGACGGCTCATCGCCGCGGGTGTCGCAGCCGTGGCGTTCACCGCGGTCTCGCCGGCCGCCGCGTACGCCGTACCCGCTCAGCCTCTGTCGCAGGCGGCGTTCGCCGCCGCCGACCTGTACGAGGAGAAGCTCGCCGTCGCCGTCAAATTCGGTCTCGGTGACGACTTCACGCTGCCGGAACGGGCCGACCGCGATTTCGTCTTCGCGATCTGGTCACACGTCAAGGACAAGCCGGAGCACACCGAGGTCCGGATCGCCGCGGAGATCGCGCTGAGCGCCGCGCCCGAGGACGCCGCCCAGGCCAGCGTCGACTTCATCCTCACCGAGGTGTACGCGGCCTTCGACCGGGACATCGCGCGGGAACGGCAGATCGCCGAGGCGAAGCGGCTGAGCGACCTGGCCCGGAGCACCGCCGCCGCGGCCATCGACGTGGTGGCCGACGCGGCCCTGCTCAGCGGCACCGACGCCCAGTTCCTGCTGAAGATCCAGGACCTGGTCGACGAGGCGCGCTGGCCGCTGGTCAAGGCCGGCGCCGACGCCGCCCGCCAGGGCTCGGCCGAGGAGCAGACCGCGTTCATCGCCTCCGGCCTGGCCGCGGCGGCCAAGCAGGACACCGAGGACTGGATCACCAAGGACAAGGAGAAGACCGAGGCGGAGAAGGCCGCCGCGCTGGCCCGGGCCGCGAAGCAGTACGCCGCCAACCGGATCGGCCTGCCGGTCACCGAACAGCTTCTCAGCCTGCCCGACCGGGACTTCGTGGTGACCGTCTGGAACCACGCCGACGAGGGCACCGAGGTGCAGATCACGGCGATCGCGGCGGCTCGCAGCCTGGTTCCGGCGGACTGGAAGGCGTTCATCGACACCGGCATCCACCAGGCCAAGGACCGGGACATCCAGATCGCTCTGGAGAAGAAGGAAGCCGACGACCGCAAGGCGGTCCAGGGCATCGTCGACCGGTCATTCAAGGCGGGGTACGTCACTCTGGCCGCCGCCGGACAGAAGGCGCTGGCCGGCGGTTACCCCGAGGTCGTCCGGTTCCTGCAGACCGGGCAGTACGCGGTGCGTTCGGACGTGGTCTCGGTGTCGGTCTCCGGCAACCGGATCGGCATTCTCACCGCCGACGGCACCGCCTACGTCAAGGAGGGTGGCCTCGGCGCGACCTGGGTCATGGAGCACCCGGGCGTCAAGCAGCTGGTACTGGCCGGTGACCGGATCGGTGTCCTCACCAACGACGGCACCGCCTTCGTGAAGGAGGGCGGCCTGAGCGCCGGCTGGGTCAAGGAGCAGACCGGCATCAAGCAGATCGCCCTCGACGGTGACCGGATCGGCGTGCTCACCACCGGCGGCATCGCGTACGTGAAGGAGGGCACGCTGAGCGCCGCCTGGGTCAACGAGTACTCCGGCGTCCAGCAGATCGCCCTCTCCGGCAACCGGATCGGCGTGCTCACCACGGCCGGCGCCGCGCTGGTCAAGCAGGGCACGCTGAGCGCCGCCTGGAGCACCCAGCACACCGGCATGAAGCAGCTCGTGCTCTCCGGCACCCGGATCGGCGTGCTGAGCACCGGCGGCATCGCGTACGTCAAGGAGGGCGCGCTCAACGCCGCCTGGGTCAACGAGCACGGCGGCATCAAGGAGCTGACCCTGTCCGGCAACCGGATCGGCGTGCTCACCACCGGCGGCATCGCGTACGTCAAGGAGGGCACGCTGAGCGCCGCCTGGGTCAACGAGTACTCCGGCGTCCAGCAGCACGCCCTCAGCGGCAACCGGATCGCGATCGTGACCGGCGACCGGGTCGCCCTGGTGAAGGAGGGTGGCCTCGGCGCGTCCTGGACGACCTTCCGGACCGCCCCCGACCCCGCCTGATCCCGACCGCACCAACAAGGAAGTGGCCCCCGGCTCCGAGAGCCGGGGGCCACTTCCTTACGCGCTATTCGAGAATGTCACTCCGATACCACTGCTGTCGCTTGAGCCATTCCAGATAGGCTTCGAAAATTCTGGCCAACCCGTTGTGGCTCTCCTTCACCGCGAGGAAATCGTCCAGCAGTGCGAACAGTGTCTCCATCGGCGCATCGAAATCAGAGGACTCCGCCACGGCTCGCTCGGCCAGCGCGGGCCAGGCGAGATTGTTGCCATCGTCCAGGCGGACTATGAGCCATTCCCGGAAACCCGAGAGCAGACCGCCGGACATCGCAGCGTCGAAGCCGAGCACGAACTGGACGGCACCCCCATAGGTGCCGTCCAGGCCGTGAAGACGCGGCCGGCTCCGGACCGACGCAAAGTAGGCCCGGTGGTTCACCCGTGAGCCTCAGAACGGGAAGTCCTCGGGGAAGAGGTCCTTGAACAGCGCCTTGTATTCGCTGATCGGGAGACCCTTCCGGTCCGTGAATCCGTCATAGACCCTGCCTTCCCGTACCACCACCTCGTGGTGTCCCCATCCGGACCACTGGTCACGGTACCGGCCCAGGTTGGAGCAACCGGGTGGCGGATTGATCCGGTAGATCTCGCCACCGATCCGTCGCTTGATCTCCAACGCGACAGCTTCACATCCCGTCGAGTCGCAGACCTCGGACGCCGCTCGCGGCTTCCAGTCCGGTCCCAGGTCCCCACAGTTGTGGACAAGGACCGGAACCTCACCGGCAAGCACGTAGTAGGTGTGGATGTCGGCGACGGTGAGGTTGTGTACAACCGCTCGGGCGGCACGGTGTTCGATCGCGGTGACCTGCACCCGGGTACCGGAACTGGTCCGCAGCCACTGCCCCGGCGACAGGTACTCGGCGTCGACCCACCGGTCCTGTTCCGGCACCCAGAACGGGTGATTGTGGGTGGCCGTGATCGACGCGGCGCCGTCACCGAGGTCGCCGTCGGTGTCGACCAGGATGTCGACGAGCTTCTTGTCGCCGCTGCCGATGATCGTGTCGGTCACCGGCTTTGCAGCGGTCAGGCCGTTGACCGGGTCGGTGGCCAAAACCCGATCCCCGACGGCCAATCGTTCGATGGGCCGCGTGGTGCCGTCGGCGAGCAGGACGCGCGTACCGGGGACGAAGCTGTTGTCGTCCGGGCAGCCGCCCTTCTTGAAGAACTTCTTGACGAGGTCGTTGACCTTCTTGCGGGCGCCCTTGATCCCGTCGGCGAACTTCTCGTACTTCTTGTAGAGATCCCAGACGTTCTTGAGTTTTTTGAGCTTGCCGATCGGGATCAGGTCGAAGACCGCCCAGAAGCATGCGCCGAAGCTGGGCTTGGTCGCGCAGTCCTTGAGATCGCCGATGATGAGATCGCCCAGGAACTCCAGGCCGTTCTCCTGGATGAAGTCGAGGATGCCCTGGTCTGCGGCCTTCTTGGCGGCCTCGTACTCGGCACGCTCCTGCTCGCTGAGTGACTCCAGGAACGCCTTCTCCTGCTCCGGGGTCAGCTCGGCGCCCTTCTCCAGCGCCTTCTCGAGTTCCTCCCGCTCGGTCGCCTCGGTCCGCTCGTAAGCTTTCTGCGCGTCAATGGCGTGCTGCAAAGCCAGGGACGCGGCCTCGACGGCGCGGTCCGCGTGCTTCTGTGCGGACTCCGCGAACTTCTTGGCGTCAGCGGCGGACGCTTCGGCGCGGTCGGCCGCACCGCGAGCCGCGGCCGCGTCGTTCTCGGCTGCGGTGGCGGCGCTGTCTGCGGCGTTCGCGTCGTTCTGCGCCTGCTGGGCGCTACGTCCGGCGATCGCCGCGTCCTGTGCGGCTTCGTTCGCGGCCTGACGTGCTGCCAAGGCATCGGCGCGTGCCTGCGCGTCGGCACGGCCGGCACTCGCGGCCGCAGCACGGGCGGCAGCGCCATCGGCGGCGGCCTGCGCGGCGGCCTTCTTCGCCTCGGCGGCCGATCGGGCGGCTTCGCCTGCTGACCTCGCGGCCTGCGCGGCCGCGTCATAGGCCGGCTTGACCTGGGCGTTGGCCAGGTCGGCGGCCTCCTGCGCACGCGTCGCCGCGGCAACCGCCTCCAGGGCACGAGCCTGTGCGGCCGCAGCCTGCTCCGCGCCGATGACACCAGCCTGCTCGGCCACCGATCGGACGAAGTCCGCGTCGATGTCCGCGCCGGTGAACGGCGCCACCATCGCAATGGCCGTGTTCTGCGGATCGGCGATCCCCGCCGCCGATTGCCTGGCTGCGGTAGCCGCGTTCACCGCGATCTCGGCCTGCGCCGACGCGGCGACGGCCTCGGTGGTGGCGGCGTCGGCCTCGCTCCTGGTTCGATCGGCCGCCCACAAGGCGCGTACCGCCTCCTCGGCGGCCTGCCGCGCGAGGTTGACCGCTGCGGCGGCCGCCTCTGCGGCCTTGACCTGCTGTGCCGTCGCGACCGCGGCCTTGGCGTCGGCACGCACCCGTGCGGCGTGCGTGGCCCTCGCCGAAGCCTCAGCCCGATCTGCCGCCGCGTCCGCTGCGGCAGCAGCGGCTCTCGCCTGCTCAGCCGCGGCCCAAGCCCGGCGGGCGGCCTGTTGCGCCTGCGTGGCCGCACCCCGCGCGTTGGCTGCGGCGCCGGTGGCGGTGTTCGCGTATCCCCGCGCCGACTTCGCGGCGGCGTCCGCGGTCTGGAACTCACGATCGGCCTCGCCAGCCGCCGCCAGCGCTTCGTTGCGGGCTTCCGCGCTGTCCGCCTTGGCCACCCACCCCCGGTTGTACTGGGCTTTCGCCTCGGCTGTCTGCCGGTTGCGCTCGGCGGCATACGCGGCATCGCGGGCCTGCCTGGCCACGCCCTCCTTCTCCCAGGCTTTGGTCTCGGCGGCGCCGGCTTTCTGGTCGGCGTCGCCGGCTCGTTTGGCGGCGCCGTCGGCGATGGCGGCCTGTGCCTCCGCATTGGCGCGAGCGGCTCGGGCCGCGGCAGCCTCCCGCTCGGCCTGGGCACGGTACTGGGCGGCCAGCGCCGCCTGTTCCTGAGCGATCTGCCGCTGACGTTTCGCTTCGGCCGCCTGTGCTTCGGCTTCCTGGCGGTGCCGGCGGGTCTTCTCCGCTTCCGCCCACGCCTTCGCCTCGGCAGCCTCGGCCTGCTCCCGTGCCTTCTTGGTACGAGCAGCGGCGGTCTTGGCTGCCTGCGCCTGCTTCGCGGCGGCCGCAGCGAGCTTGGCCGCCGACTTCGCGTGCTCCTCCGCGTGCTGACGCCACTTGATCGCCTGCGCGGCGTGCGCCTCCGCCTGCGCCTGCGCACCCTGCGCATTGTTTGTCGCAACGGTGGCGTCCGACGCATACACCGCCGTCTGCGTCGCACCGACCGCAGCCGTCGCAGCCTCGCTCATGCCCTGCGCGATCTGCGCCCACTCCGCGCCATAGTCCAGACCGGTCGCGATGATCTCGTCGGCAGCCGTCGACGCCGTCTGTGCCGCGATCCCGGCCTCTCGCGCAGCGACCTGCGCGTAGCCGAGCTGCCGCTTCGCCTCCGTGTTCGCCGCCGTCAGCTCGGTCGCCTTCGACGCCGCCGAACCCGAACCGGCCAGGACGCGTGCGGAATGCCGGGCACCATTCGCGGCTGCGGCCATCGCATTCGACGCCTGCTGCAACGCACGAACACCCTCACCATGCGCGATCAGCAGCCGACGACGCGCCTCCGACGCCCGCGCCGACTTCTGCGCCAGCTCCGTCAACTCCTCGACCGCCTTGTTCCGCGCCTCGAGGTCCTTCAGATACTGCTCACGCTCCGCCGCATCCGCCCGCGCCGCAGTCAGATACCCGCCGTTGAGGAACGCGTTGATCGCCGCGTCGTCACCAGCGAACGCCGCCTCCGCAGCACGCCTGACGTTCGACTCCGCCGGAGCCATCGCGGCGATCAGCCGCACCCGCTCCCGCAACGTCGCCGCCCGCTCGACAGCGTCATCACTCGTCTTCTTGTCACGATCACGAGCGATCGCCGCCCCATACGCGAGGAACGCCGCCCGGTCACTATCCGTACCGGCCAAGACCCGTTCGACCTCGGCGTTGAAGTACGGGCCACCCGTACCCCTCAAGGATTTGATCGTCGCCAGATTGTTCGCGGCCTCCTGCTTCTTACGCGCCGCGACCAGCTTGTCCAACGCCGGCTTGTCCACCGTCGCGAACTTCTGAATCGTCACCGGATCACCCGTCGCGAGCGCGGCCAGCGCCGCGTCACGAACCTCCTGCTCAGCGGTGAACTCGGCGACGTCGGCGACGGCTTTGCGCCAGCGTTCGTCCATCGTGTTGACGCCGGTCGTGCCGTTCCATGACTCGGTGACCAGCTCCGGGATCTTGATGTCCGGGTTGGACTCGTCGGTTGCGGTGGGTGTCGGGGCCGGGGTCGGGTCGGCCGCGAGGGCCGGTGGGGCGTGCAGTCCCGCGCCGACGACCGTGGCCGCCAGCAGCGTGATCAGGGCAGCATTCAGCCGCGTGGTGAGTCTCACGTCACTTCCGTTCCGCGCAAGGCGAGAGCGCTCCGCGGCGGCGAGGGCCACGCAGCGCTGAAGTCAGGGGTCGGTCAGGCGGGCGTCTTGGAGTACTCGGCCTCGGCGGCCAGCGCGTCGTTGTACTTGCCGGTCCAGTAGGCGGCCTGTTCACGGGCCGTCCGGGCGTAGGCGGTCCACTGCCCGCTGATGTCGGCCTTCAGGATCGGTTTCCAGTTGGCGCTTTCCGCGGCGGCCGCGGCGACGGCGATCTGGCGCCACTGCTCGGCCCGGGCGAGGGCTTCCCGCTCGGCGTTCTGCCACGCGGTCCGGGCCGGGCCGGCGTTCTGGGCGACGCCACCCCAGGCACGGGCGGCAGCGGCCTCGGCCTCGATCTTGGCCTGCCCGGCGGAGTCACGCGCCTTCTTCTCGGCGTCCTGCGCGGCGATGGTCAGGTTCGCGACCGCGCTGCGCCAGGGCAGTTCGAGGGCCGCGATCGCCGAGCGGTGGGCCCGCACGTCGAGACCGGCCGAGTACGCCCACCCGTGGCTGAAGAACTCGACCAGGTCCCCGTCGTCGGCGCCGTCACGCAGCGCCCATCGAGCGGCGAGTCGCACCTGCGCGCCGGGGTCGGTGTCGCGCAGGTGGGCCACGTACGCCCGGTCACCGGCGACCAGCGCGGCAGCCTGCGCGCCGGTCTGGTCACGGACCCGCTTGTCGCGTTCCCTGGCCGCCCGGTAGCCGTCGCTGACGAACGCCCCCTGCTCCTCCGCGGTGGCGTACAGCATGTCGGAAGCGGCCGCGCAGACCTCCGGCGAATACGCCGGGACACACGTGTCGACGAGGTACTTCACGAAGTCGTTATTACGCGCCGACACATCCGCCGCCAGTGACTCTGCGTATTCCCATTCCGATTGGAAGAACCGCAGAATGCCCGCCGCGACATCCTCCTCGAGCAGGGCGGTCCATGCCGTGGAACGCACCATCGCGCGTTCGTCGTATTGAGCGAGCCAGAGCACAAAATCGTACTCTGCGTTGTTGACGGCCGATTCAGCTGTCGCGGAGACCGCGGGCGGACCCGCCGCGGCTGGGACTGCGACACCGGTCACAGCACCGAAAGTTAACGTCGCTACGGCCATCGCCGCAGCTAGAGCGCGTGAGCGCATGCAAGCTCCCCCGTGGAACCCGAAAATGATCATTGCCGCAGGTGAGGCGTGGAAACACCCGGCACGGAGCGGCAACGCGAAGGCGCGATCCATCCGGACCGATGGATTCGCGCCGCTGGCATTGAATCACATGAACGGGAATTCGCCCGCCCCGGTTTCTGTAAGGAAACTGAGAGTAACGATCGGCCTTGCGGACGCATCGATCACTTCGATAGCATCCGGCGACCGCGACGCATCCGGCATACGGGGAAGGCCGGCCACACCTCGGTGTGGAGGCGACGCGCATCGAATCACGGGGTTCCACATGCGTATTTCCACAGTTCTTGCTCGCGCCGTGTCCGATTCGGCGGACGAGCCACACCGGGTCTGCTGACTCTCCGGGGAACCGAACTCTCTACCTCACACAGCCATCCGGCACACCTGACGTGTGTCCACGATGGCTGCTGCCTCCGTACCGCCGACGCGTGACTTCGCCGTGCCCGCGGTACGCCCACCCGCAGAACTCAGAAAGGCCCACGTGAACATGATCACGCGTGCGAGGCTGACCGGCCTCGCGGGCGCCGCCACCGCTTTCGTGCTGGCCGCGACCTCCGTACCAGCACCGGCGTATGCCGCCGAGACGACCGCGACGCTGGCCGAGAAGGCCGCGGCACTGCGGGCTCTCGGTCTGGAGCCGACCGCGGTCCGCACCGGCTACAAGGACTGCGACCTCACCATCGAGATCTGGAACGCTCTGGCCGGCCAGCAGTTCCGCGGCGAAGTCCGCACCGCCGCGGTCACCGCCTACACCGACCCCGCGTCGCTCGCCGGCGACGCCAGCAAGTGCACCCTCTTCCTGCGCACCGACGTGTTCGCGGCCAAGCAACGCGACGTCGCCATCCAGATCGCCGCCGAAGAGCAGGACCGTGTCGAGCGGGAACTGAAGCAGAAGGCCGCCCTCACCATCGGCCTACCGATCAGCACCGACGACCTCGGCCTGACCCTGAAGAACTTCGTCGACCTGATCCGCAAGAGCGACAAGGCCGGCACCCGGGTCAAGGCCGCCGCTCTGACCGCCGGCGACGGCACCCACACCGACCAGCTGGCCTTTCTCGGCGACGGCATCGTGACCGCCCACGAAGCCGACCGGAAGAAAGAGATCGAGGAGATTGCGCACGGCGACGAGATGCTGCGGCGCAGGCTGATCGAGGAGGCCGCCCGCAAACGCGCGATGGCCGTGCTCCTGGTCGCCGCCACCGACGGCATGCTCGCCGCCAGCGACCGCGACTTCATCACCTACATCTGGGAGAACGCCGCCCAAGGCACCGAAGTCCGCGGCGCCGCCGAACGCGCTGTCCTCAGCCGCGAACCCGCCGACTGGAACAACTACATCCACACCGGCATCCACGAAGCCCGCGAAGCCGACCGGCAGTTCGCCCTGCGCAAGAAGTACGAAGCCGACGTGGCCAAGGCCGAGCAAGTCCTGGCCCAGGCCGACAAGGAGGGCTTCCACGTCCTCGCGATCGCCGCGCGGAAGGCTCTCGCCGGCTCCGCCACCGAACTCGGCGACTTCGTCAGCTCCGGCCAGTACGACCTCGATCTGATCACCGGGTTCGAGAACGGTGAGGTCCCGCTCAACTGGTCGCACAGCCCGGCCTGGACCGGCTCCGTCCGGAACGTCAACGCCTGTTCGCTCGCCGACACGGCGACGTACAAGGACGCCGTCGCGAAGGCCGTCGCCAACGTCACCGCCAAGACGAAGGCCGTCAAGGACGCCGAAGCCGCCCTCGCCGCCGCGACCACGGCCGCGGCGAAGGCGTCCGCACAGGCCAAGCTGATCACCGCGAAGCTCAACCTGCAGATCGCACAGGACCACAAGGTCGAGATGGACAAGCTGGCGGCCACCTGTGCGGCCAAGGCCCCGGAGAACTCCGTCGTCGCGGAACGCGCGCACTCCGGCGGCAAGGCCATCCGGGTGTACGGCGTCGACCAGAACACCACCCAGTCGTACGCCTACTTCCAGGCCCTGAACCTGAGCCGGATCACCGTCAAGCCCACCACGAAGCTGACCTACTGGGTCTACCCGGAGGCGAACACCACGGTGGGCCACGTGGTCGCCGCCAACAGCACCTGCCTCGCTGTCGATCTCACCTTCAGCAACGGCGCCAACCTGCGTGACTCCGGCGCCGTCGACCAGAAGGGAAACCGGGCGCACCCCGCCTACCAGTGTGGACAGCTCACCCCGGAGTCCTGGAACAAGGTCGAGGTCAGCCTCGCCGGGTTCAACGGCCGGGCGATCACCGGTTTGCAGATCGCCTACGACCAGCCGGGCAACACCGGCGCGTTCCGCGGCTACATCGACGACATCAGCATCGCCGACTGACCAGACAACCCCAGTGCGCATCCGAACTCTCAGAAAGGCCGACGTGAAGATCATCACGCGTGCGAGGCTGACCGGTCTCGCCGGCGCCGCCACCGCTGTCGTACTGGCCGCGACCTCCTTCCCCGCTCCCGCATACGCCGCCGAGACACCCGCGACCCTGGCCGAGAAGGCCGCGGCACTGCGGGCCCTCGGCCTGGAACCGACCGCGGTCCGCACCGGCTACAAGGACTGCGACCTCACCATCGAGATCTGGAACGCCCTCGCCGGCCAGCAGTTCCGCGGCGAGGTCCGCACCGCCGCGGTCACCGCCTACACCGACCCGGCGTCGCTCGCCGGCGACGCCAGCAAGTGCACCCTCTTCCTCCGCACCGACGTGTTCGCAGCCAAGCAGCGCGACGTCGCCATCCAGATCGCCGCCGAAGAACAGGACCGCATCGAACGCGAGCTCAAGCAGAAGGCCGCCCTCACCATCGGCCTGCCGATCAGCACCGACGACCTCGGCCTGACCCTGAAGAACTTCGTCGACCTGATCCGCAAGAGCGACAAGGCCGGCACCCGGGTCAAAGCAGGCGCCCAGACCGCCTACGACGCCTCCGCAACAGAGCAGATGACCTTCCTCGGCGACGGCATCGTCACCGCCCACGAAGCCGACCGGGAAGAGCAGATCCGCATCGAAGCCGGCGAGAACGAAGCGCTACGGCTAAGGCTGATCGAAGAGGCCGCCCGTAAGCGCGCGCTCGCCGTCCTGCTGGTCGCCGCCACCGACGGCATGCTCGCCGCCAGCGACCGCGACTTCATCACCTACATCTGGGAGAACGCCGCCCAGGGCACCGAAGTCCGCGGCGCCGCCGAACGCGCCGTCCTCAGCCGCGAACCCGCCGACTGGAACAACTACATCCACACCGGCATCCACGAAGCCCGCGAAACCGACCGCCAAATCGCCCTCCGCAAGAAATACGAAGCCGACGTGGCCAAAGCCGACGCCGTCCTCGCCGAAGCCACCGCCGCAGGTCAGCACATCCTCGCCGTAGCCGCACGCAAGGCCCTGGCCGGCAACGCCACCGAACTGGACCAGTTCCTCCGCGTCGGGCAGTTCGACCTCGACCTGGTCACCGGGTTCGAGACCGGGGAGGTCCCGCTCAACTGGAACCACACCCCGGCGTGGAGCGACGCGATCCAGGGCGTCAACGCCTGCCCGATCGCCGAGACGCAGTCGCACGCCACGAAGGTCACCGCTGCGACCGCGGCCGTCGCCAGCGCCACCGCCGCCGTACGCTCCGCCGAAGCCGCGCTCGCCGCCATCCCGGCCTCGAACGCCGCCGCACGGGCCGCTGCCGCGGCGAAGGTGGCCGCGGCCAAGGCCAAGCTCGCCACCGCCAACGCGAACAAGGCGAACGCGGTCGCCGCGCAGACCGCGTGTGCCGCCAAGAAGCCGGAGAACTCGGTCGTCAACAACGAACGCGCGCACGCCGGCAGCAGCGCGATCCGCTACTACGGCGTCGACCAGAACACCAGCCGGTCGCACGCCTACTTCAACGCGATCAACCTGACCCGCATCACCGTCAAGCCCACCACCAAGCTGACCTACTGGGTCTACCCGGAGTCGAACAGCTGGATCAACCACGTCGTCGCGGCCAACAGCACCTGTGTCGCGGTCGACCTGCTGTTCAGCAACGGCTCGACACTGCGTGACTCCGGCGCCGTCGACCAGAACGGCAACCGGGCGCACGCCGCCTTCCAGTGCGGCAAGCTCACGCCGGAGACCTGGAACAAGGTCGAGGTGAACCTGGGCTCGCACTTCAACGGGCAGGCCATCACCACGCTGCGGATCGCCTACGACCAGCCGGGCAACACCGGCGCGTACCGCGGTTACTTCGACGACATCAGCATCGCGGACTGACCGGACGACCCGAGTGCGCCTCCGAACCTTCAGAAAGGCCGACGTGACCATCATCCCGCGTACGAGGCTGACCAGCCTCGTGGGCACCGCCACCGCCGTCGTGCTGGCCGCGACCAGCTTCCCGGCGCCCGCCTACGCCGCCGAGGCACCCGCGACTCTCGCCGAGAAAGCCGCCGCACTGCGGGCCCTCGGCCTGGAGCCGACCGCGATCCGGACCGGCTACAAGGACTGCGACCTCACCATCGAGATCTGGGGCGCACTCAAGGACGTCGAGAACCGCAACGAGGTCCGCGCCGCCGCCGTCGACGCGTTCACCAGCCCGGACTACCTCCAGCGGCAGGACAGCACGCTCTGCACGCTCTTCATCCGTACCGAGGTGTACGCGGCCAAGCAGCGTGACGTCGCCAACGAGGTGGCGGCCCAGGAGCAGGATCGTGTCGAACGGGAGCTGAAGCAGAAAGCCGCCCTCACCATCGGCCTGCCCGTCAGCACCGACGATCTCGGGCTGACCGTCAAGAACTTCGTCGACCTGATCCGCGCGAGCGACAAGTCCGGGCCGCTGGTCAAGGCCGCCGCTCTGACCGCCGCCGCCGGCTCCTACGACGACCAGCTCGCCTTCCTCGGTGATGGCATCGTGACCGCCCACGAAGCCGACCGTAAGAAGCAGATCGAGGACGAGGCGGCCGGCGACAAGGCGCTCGAGCTCAAGCTGATCGAGGAGGCCGCCCGCAAACGCGCCCTCGCCGTCCTGCTGGTCGCCGCCACCGACGGCATGCTCGCCGCCAGCGACCGCGACTTCATCACCTACATCTGGGAGAACGCCGAAGAGGGAACCACGGTCCGCGGCGCCGCCGAACGCGCCGTCCTCAGCCGCGAACCCGCCGACTGGAACAACTACATCCACACCGGCATCCACGAAGCCCGCGAAACCGACCGCCAACTCGCCCTCCGCAAGAAATACGAAGCCGACGTGGCCAAGGCCGACGCGATCATCGCCGAGGCCACCACGAAGGGACACCTCAACCTGGTGCACGCTGCCCGTAAGGCTCTCGCCGGCGACACCAACGACCTGGCCACGTTCATCGGCACCGGCCAGTTCGACCTCGACCTGGTCACCAGCCTGGAAGCCGACGAGATCGGCCTGACCTGGACGAACACTTCGGTTCCGGGCGGCTTCGTCAACGTCAACAACTGTCTGTCTCTCCAAGCTCAACGCCTCAACAGCAACGTCGTCCAGGCGAACGCTGCTGTCGCCTCAGCCGAGATGGAACTGTCGCGTCTCCAGATGGAGATCACCGGAGCCACCACCGCGGCGGAGAAGGCCCGGCTCACGGCTCAGCTACCGGCCGCCCGCAAGGCGATCACGGACGCCAAGGCGGCCCAGGCCACGGCCGTCGCCGCTCTCGCCGCCTGCACGTCCTCGAAGCCGGAGCTGACCGTCGCGCCGGCGGGGCCGGTCACACCGGGATCCGTTCTTCCCGCGACGCAGGTGCACACCGGCAGCAACGCGGTACGGATCGTCGGTAACGACATGAACACCACCAAGTCGTACGCCTACTTCCAGGCGATGAACCTGGACCGGGTCCTCGTCGGCGAGAAGACCGTGCTGAGCTACTGGATCTACCCGTCCACACGAGACTGGCAGCCGACCGACAGCTCGTGCGTCGCCGTCGACCTGATCTTCAGCAACGGGGCCAACCTGCGTGACTCCGGCGCCGTCGACCAGAACGGCAACCGGGCGCACCCGGCGCACCAGTGCGGCAAGCTCACACCGAACGCGTGGAACCAGGTCACCGTTCCACTCGGCAAGCTGTTCAACGGCCGCGCCGTCACGCAGCTCAACATCGCCTACGACCAGCCCGCCAACGCCGGAACGTTCCGGGCCTTCATCGACGACATCAGCATCGTCGGCTGATCGATCGATGCCGGTGGGTGGCGAGGATGCCACCCACCGGCATTGTCATATCCGCGTGTCGGACGGCCGGTTGATGACGCCGGGCACCGGTGATGGCACCATGCGCCGGTGAGTTTCGACCTTGTGGTGTGGGCCATGGACCCGACGGCGGATCAGGACGCGGTTCGGGCCGCGAACGCGCGCTGCTTCAACGGCGAGCATCCACAGCGCGCCGCCGACCCTCGCGTCGTCGCCTTCTATGACGCCGTGACCAGCCACTACCCGGATCGTGGGCCACGTGCCGCGGAGCCCGGGTCGCCGTGGGCCAGTGCTCCGCTGCACGCCGAAGCCGACCACATCCACATGCGACTCGACGAGAACTGCGCCGACGTGGTGCTCGAGATGATCGAGAAGTACGCCGCGCAGTTCCATCTCGACCTGCTCGACCTCCAGGACGGATCGGTGTACCGGGCTTTCTAGTCGGCTCGCAGGTCCACCACGGCCGCCCGGGACGCCCCGATCACCGCGGCCACCCCGGCCAGCAGATCCGGCGAGACGGTGGAATCGACGGTCAGCGCCATCAGGGCCTCGCCCCCGGCCGCGCGCCGGGCCACCTGCATCGCGGCGATGTTGATCTCGGCTTCCCCGAAGGCCATCCCGAGCGCGCCGACCACACCGGGCCGATCGGTGTAGGTGAAGAACACCAGCACCCCGTCCGGCGGGAGATCCAGGTCGAAGCCGTCCACCTCGACCAGCTTGGCGAGGGCGCTGAGCGTGCCCGCGACGCTCACACTGCGGCCGTCGGGCAGGGCGCCACGGACCCGGAGCAGGTCACCCGGCTCCTCGACGGCCGACATCTGCACGGTGACGCCACGTTCGGCGGCCAGGCGGGACGCGTTCACGTACGTCACCGGCTCGCTCACCACCGGCGCGAACAGTCCCTTCAGGACGGCCAGCTCCAGCACCGAGACGTCGTGCCCGGCCGCGGCCCCGTGCACCTCGACGGTCACCCGCTCGGGCAGGTGACCGGCCACCGCGGTGAGCACCCGGCCCAGTTTCTCGGCCAGCGGCAGCAGCGGCCGCACGTCCTCGTCGACCGGCCCGCCGGCCCGCACGTTCACCGCGTCGGGCACGAACTCGCCGCGCAGCGCCAGCCGCACACTGCGGGCCACCGCCAGGCCCGCCTTGTCCTGAGCCTCCACCGTCGACGCGCCCAGGTGCGGCGTGACCACCACGTTGTCCAGGGCGAACAGCGGCGAGGAGGTGAGCGGCTCGGTCTCGAAGACGTCGAGTCCGGCGCCGGCCACCCGCCCGTCGGCCAGCGCCTCGGCGAGCGCCCGTTCGTCGACGAGCCCACCACGGGCGGCGTTGACGATGCGCACTCCGGGCCGGACCAGATTCAGTTCCTTCTCTCCGATCAAACCCACGGTCTCGGGTGTACGGGGAAGGTGCACCGAAATGAAGTCGCTCTCCCGTAGCAGCTCGTCGAGGCCGACCAGGTGCACGCCGAGCTGGGCCGCGCGGGCCGGCTGCACGTACGGGTCGTACGCGATCAGCCGTACCCCGAAAGCCGCCATGCGCTGCGCGAACAGCACGCCGATCCGCCCCAGGCCGACCACCCCGACGGTCTTGCCGTGCACCTCGACCCCGGTGTACGCCGAGCGCCGCCAGGCGCCCGCCTTGAGCGCGGCGCTCGCCGCCGCGGTGTGCCGGGCCACCGCCAGCAGCAGGGCCACCGCCTGTTCGGCGGCCGAGACGATGTTGCTGGTGGGCGCGTTGACGACGAGCACGCCGCGGGCGGTGGCGGCCGGGATGTCGACGTTGTCGAGGCCGACGCCGGCGCGGGCGACCACCTTCAGTCGGTGTGCCACGGCGAGCGCTTCCGCGTCGATCCTGGTGGCGCTACGGATGACCACCGCATGCGCATCGGGCAACGCCCCGAGGAGCGCTGCCCGATTCGTGCCGTCTATCTCTCTAATCTCGTTGAGATCCTCGGCCAGCGCGTCGAGCGCGGCCGCTGCCAGTTCCTCGGTGACGAGCACTACTGGACTCATGGACCTCGATATTAGAGGCCTTGCCTATGATCAGGCGGTCTCGGTGATGGGCCGGTCGACCCAGCTCATCATGCCGCGCAGCTTCGCACCGGTGATCTCGATCGGGTGCTTGGCGGCCTCCTCGCGGAACTTCTTGAGCTCCGGCGCGCCGGCGTCGTCGTCCGCGATCAGGCGACGGGTGAACTCACCGGACTGGATGTCGGCGAGGATCTTCTTCATCTCCTCCTTGACCGACGCGTTGATCACGCGCGGGCCGGAGACGTAGTCACCGAACTCGGCGGTGTCCGAGACGCTGTAGCGCTGACGGGCGATGCCGCCCTCGTACATGAGGTCGACGATCAGCTTGAGCTCGTGCAGGCACTCGAAGTAGGCGATCTCGGGGGCGTAGCCCGCCTCGGTCAGCACCTCGAAGCCGGTCTGCACGAGCGCGGACGCGCCACCGCAGAGGACGGCCTGCTCGCCGAAGAGGTCGGTCTCGGTCTCCTCGGTGAAGGTGGTCTTGATGACACCGGCACGGGTGCCACCGATCGCCTTCGCGTAGGAGAGAGCGAGCGCCTGGCCGTCACCGGTCGGGTCCTGCTCGACCGCGATCAGGGCCGGGACGCCCTTGCCGTCCACGTACTGGCGGCGGACCAGGTGACCCGGGCCCTTCGGGGCGACCATGGCGATGGTGACGTCGGCCGGCGGCTTGATCAGCTCGAAGCGGATGTTCAGGCCGTGACCGAAGAAGAGCGCCTTGCCCGCGGTCAGGTTCGGCTCGATCGACTCGGCGTAGATCTTGCGCTGCGCGGTGTCCGGCGCAAGCACCATGATCACGTCGGCCCAGGCGGAGGCCTCGGCCGGGGTCTTCACGGTGAGGCCCTGCTCCTCGGCCTTCGGGCGGCTCTTCGAGCCCTCCTGCAGGCCCACCACGACCTCGACGCCCGAGTCGCGCAGCGACAGCGAGTGCGCGTGACCCTGGCTGCCGTAGCCGATCACGGCGACCTTCTTGCCCTGGATGATCGACAGATCGGCGTCGCCGTCGTAGAAAACTTCCGCGGTCATTACGTACCTTTCTAGGCGGCGCGGAGCGCCGGGCCGGTTGTGATGGATCGAGAACCTCGGCCGATGGCGACCAGGCCCGATTGGACCATCTCTTTGATGCCGTACGGCTCGAGGTCGCGCAGCAACGCATCCAGTTTGTCGGGATTACCGGTGGCCTCGATCGTCAGGGTGTCCGGAGCGACGTCGATCACTCGCGCCCGGAACAGCTCGACGGTCTCGAGCACCTGGCCGCGCTGCGCCCGATCGGCACGCACCTTGACCAGCAGGAGCTCGCGCTGGACCGACTGGGCCGGGTCCAGCTCCACGATCTTCAGGACGTTGACCAGCTTGTTGAGCTGCTTGGTGACCTGTTCCAACGGGGACGAGTCCGCGTTGACCACGATCGTGATGCGGCTGACGTCCGGGTTCTCCGTCTCGCCGACCGCCAGGGAGTCGATGTTGAAGCTGCGCCGGGAGAACAGTCCGCTGACCCGGGCGAGCACGCCGGGCTTGTTCTCGACCAGCACGCTCAGCGTGTGTTTGTTGGTCACAGGTCGTCCTCTTCGAACGTCGGGCGCACGTCCCGGGCGAACATGATCTCGTCGTTGCTGGTGCCGGCCGGGACCATCGGCCACACCATGGCGTCCTTGCCGACCGTGAAGTCGATGACCACTGGGGCGTCGTTGATCTCCATGGCCTGCTTGATGACCTTGTCGACGTCGTCCTTCGACTCGCACCGCAGGCCGATGCAACCGAGCGCCTCGGCCAGCTTCACGAAGTCCGGGATCCGGTGCTTGTGGGTGCCCAGCTCGGTGTTGGAGTAGCGGCCGTCGTAGAACAGGGTCTGCCACTGCCGGACCATGCCCAGGTTGCCGTTGTTGATCACGGCGACCTTGATCGGGATGCCCTCCAGGGCGCAGGTGGCCAGCTCCTGGTTGGTCATCTGGAAGCAGCCGTCGCCGTCGATCGCCCACACCGTGGTGTCCGGCTGCGCGACCTTGGCGCCCATCGCGGCCGGGACCGCGTAGCCCATCGTTCCGGCGCCGCCCGAGTTGAGCCAGGTGCCGGGCTTCTCGTACTTGATGAACTGGGACGCCCACATCTGGTGCTGGCCGACGCCGGCGCAGTAGATCGCGTCCGGGCCGACGATCTCGCCGATCCGCTCGATCACGTACTGCGGGGCCAGGGTGCCGTCGGTCGGCTCGTCGTAGCCGAGCGGGTAGCGCTCACGGATGTCGTTCAGCGTGGCCCACCAGGCGGCGTACTGCTCGGTGCCGCCCGCGGACGACGAGACCGCCGCGATCAGCTCGTCGATCACGTGCCGGGCGTCGCCGACGATCGGGACGTCGGCGTGCCGGTTCTTGCCGATCTCGGCCGGGTCGATGTCGGCGTGCACGACCTTGGCGTCGGGCGCGAACGAGTCGAGCTGGCCGGTCACCCGGTCGTCGAAACGGGCGCCCAGGGTGACCAGCAGGTCCGACTTCTGCAGCGCGTAGACCGCCGGGACCGTGCCGTGCATGCCGGGCATGCCCAGGTGCTGCGGGTGCGAGTCGGGGAACGCGCCGATGCCCATCAGCGTGGTGACCACCGGGATGCCGGTGAGCTCGGCCAGCTTGCGCAGCCCGTCGGTCGCGCCGGCCTTGTGGACGCCGCCGCCCACGTACAGCACCGGGCGTTTGGCCGCGGCGATGAGCCGGGCCGCCTCGCGGATCTGTTTGCCGTGCGGGTGCAGCGTCGGGCGGTAGCCCGGCAGGTCGAGCGTCGGCGGCCACTGGAAGGTGGTCTGCGACTGGAGCACGTCCTTCGGGATGTCCACCAGGACCGGGCCGGGGCGGCCGGTGATCGCCAGGTGGAACGCCTCGGCCAGGATCCGGGGCAGCTCCTCGGCGTTCTGCACCAGGAAGTTGTGCTTGGTGATCGGCAGGGTGATGCCCTGGATGTCGGCCTCCTGGAAGGCGTCCGTGCCGATGTACGGCCGGCCGACCTGCCCGGTGATCGCGACGATCGGGACCGAGTCCATGTACGCGTCGGCGATCGGCGTGACCAGGTTGGTGGCGCCCGGCCCACTGGTCGCGATGCAGACCCCCACCTTGCCGGTGGCCTGCGCGTACCCGGTGGCCGCGTGCCCGGCGCCCTGCTCGTGGCGCACCAGGATGTGCCGCACCTTCGAGTCGAACAGCGGGTCGTACGCCGGCAGGATCGCCCCGCCCGGAATGCCGAACGCGACCTCGACCCCGAGCGCCTCGAGCGACCGGACGAGCGCGCCGGCACCGGTGGTGGCTACCGGGGCCACGGTGGCGGGAGCGGTGTTCACGGCCGCCGCGACGGTGGCCGGAGTGGCTCGGTGTGCGAGGGATTCAGGAGTGGGTCTCGTCATGGCAAGTCAGACCTTTTCGGTAAGCGGTCCCAGTACTTGAGCAACAAAAAAGGCCCTCGTGCATGATGCACGGGACCTAGCGCACTGCCTCGTTGAGGACAGTGCGCTCAGATAAGTACTCGGGACGCGAAGCACATGCGCCTAACCTTGCCCCATCTCACGGCCTGAGTCAACTGATCCCACATTTTGATCACTCGTGGCCGCCGCAAAGTTAGGATCGCCCGGCAGCAACGCTCTGACCTGCCGCATTCCCGGTCCGAGCTGTACCACCTGGCTGCGTGCGGGTGCGTCGTTCTGCGGTGGTGCTGATCTCGGCGCAGGGGCCGGGCGCGGGTTCGGCGAGCGCAGCGACAGCAGCCGGGACTCGAAGTGCTCGGCCGGCACACCCCAGCCGAAGAGCGAGCCCTGACCCAGCCGGCAGCCCGCCTCCTCGACGATCTCCCGCTGCGCCGGGGTGCCGATCCCCTCGGCCAGCACCTCCAGGCCGAGGCGGTGCCCCAGCCGGACCACCACGTCGACCAGCGGCGCCGCCGTGCCGGTACGCGACTCGGGCTCGGCCACCAGCGCGTGATCGATCTTCAGGATGTCCACCGGCAGCGTCCGCAGCTGGGTCAGCGACGAATAGCCGGCGCCGAAGTCGTCCAGCGCGATCCGCACCCCGGTCTCACGCAGCTCGGCCAGCCGCCGGACCAGCTCCTCCATGTCGGTGGCGACGGCGTGCTCGGTCACCTCCAGAACGAGACGCTGCGGGGGCACGCCGTACTCGGCCAGCACGTCGGCGACCTGGGCGGCGTAGTCGGAGTTGTGCAGCTCCTTCGGTGACAGGTTGACCGACAGCCAGACGTCGTGGCCCTTGGCCCGCCACTCGGAGAGCTGCTTGACCGACTGCTCGAGCACCCACGCGCCGATCCGGTTGATCAGGCCGGACTCCTCGGCCACCGGGATGAACTCGACCGGGGCGACCCGGCCCAGCTCCGGGTGGGTCCAGCGGAGCAGCGCCTCGGCGCCGACCGGGCGCATCGACGGCAGCGCCACCACCGGCTGGAACACCAGATGCAGCTGGTCCCGGTCGATGGCGTGGCGCAGCTCACCGGTCAGCGTGCCGCGGCGGCGCAGCAGCTCGTCGTACCCCTGCTGGTATCGCTCCACCCGGTTCTTGCCGCGCTGCTTGGCGTAGCGCAGCGCCAGGTCCGCGTCGTGCAGCAGCTCGCCGGTCGCGGCCACGCCCAGGCTCGCGGACAGGAAGATCGAGCCGCCGTCGACCTCGTACGGCTCCCCCAGCACCGCGAGCAGCCGATGGGCCGCGAGCACCGCCTCGTCCGCGTCACCGTGCATCAGCACCGCGAACTCGTCGCCGCCGAGCCGGGCCGCCACGTCCCCGGCCAGCAGGTTGCGCCGCAGCCGGGCGCCCACCTCGGCCAGCACCCGGTCGCCGACGTCGTGGCCGCGCAGGTCGTTGACGGTCTTGAAGCCGTCCAGGTCGATGCCGATCAGGGCGCCCTGCTCCCCCGCCGAACGCAGCGCCCGCTGGAGGCCGCGCCGGTTGGCCAGCCCGGTGAGCGGGTCGGTGTGCGCCAGCTCCCGGAAGTGCGCCTCGCTCTGCCGCAGCCGCAGCGTGTAGCGCCGCACGTCGTCGAGCGCCAGGTACTGCCGGGAGACCAGGGCCAGGCCCTCGACGGTGGCGCCGAGATAGCCGAACACGTCCATGACACCGCCACGGGCCAGGTGGTAGCCGAGAGCACCGATCATCGCGACCATCGGGACCACCGCGTACGCCGCGCCGCGCTCCAGCACGTCCCCGGTCACCTCGACCGGCCGGTCGGCGGCTCGCACCGCCCACGCCACCCAGGCCAGCCCGCCGGTCAGCAGCAGGCCGCTGACCAGCGTGTACCCGCCCTGTTCCCGGCAGATGCCGATGGCCAGCACATTCGCGGCGGTGGCCACCACGGTGACCCCGGCCGCCACCCGCACGGTGTGCCGCCGGGGCCGGTGGGCGTGCAGCGCGAGCACCGCGGTCAGGCCCAGCCCGAGCACCAGCAGCACGGCCGGCAGCAGGATGGCCAGGCACTTGTTGGGGGTGGCGTCACCCAGGATCCGGGTCGGCTCGCTGACCAGCACCCATCCGACGAACCAGATGGCGGCCGCGATTACCAGCCCGTCCAGCACGTGCCGGATCGCGGCGGCCGGGCTGCGGGCCGAACCGGGCAGCGCCACCGTGCCGGCCAGCAGGGTGAGCGTGCCCAGGCCCATGCCGATCGCGACCGCGGTGGCCAGCGCGCGGCTGTGACCGGGATCGCTGTGATGACCGCCGAGCAGGGCCGTGACCAGGCCGGCCAGGGCGGCCCCGGTCGCCACCGCGCCGCCGGCCGCCAGCAGAAGGTGGGCACGCCGGGCCGCGCCGGTGTGCCGGCGGCCGGACCGGCCCAGGTAGGCGACCGCCGGGACGGCGGCGAGCAGGCCCGCGAGGCCCGCCAGCTCCATACCGGACGGTGAGTGCACGGACACACTGTGCCGGATCTTCTCGGATTGCGACACCCCCGGCGTCCCGCGCTGTGGACGTCCGGCACGGTCCACGGCCCGGACGGTGGCACTATGGGGGGCATGCCTGAGCTGCGCTCCCGGACCTCGACCCACGGTCGGACGATGGCCGGTGCCCGCGCCCTGTGGCGCGCCACCGGCATGACTGACGACGATTTCGGCAAGCCGATCGTCGCCATCGCCAACAGCTACACCCAGTTCGTACCCGGGCACGTGCATCTCAAGGATCTCGGCGGCCTCGTCGCCGAGTCGATCTTCGAGGCCGGCGGCATCGGCCGCGAGTTCAACACGATCGCCGTCGACGACGGCATCGCGATGGGCCACGGCGGCATGCTCTACTCGCTGCCCAGCCGTGAGCTGATCGCCGACGCCGTCGAGTACATGGTGAACGCGCACTGTGCCGACGCGCTGGTCTGCATCTCGAACTGCGACAAGATCACCCCGGGCATGCTGCTGGCCGCGCTGCGGCTCAACATCCCGACGGTGTTCGTCTCCGGTGGCCCGATGGAGGCCGGCAAGACGATCGCCATCGAGGGCATCGTCCACGAGAAACTCGACCTGGTCGACGCGATGAGCGCCGCCGCCAACGACAAGGTGACCGACGCCCAGCTGGACACCATCGAGCGGTCCGCCTGCCCGACCTGCGGCTCGTGCTCCGGCATGTTCACCGCCAACTCGATGAACTGTCTGACCGAGGCGATCGGCCTGTCGCTGCCCGGCAACGGCTCGACGCTGGCCACGCACGCGTCCCGCAAGGCGCTGTTCACCGAGGCGGGCCGGCTGATCGTGGAGATCGCCCGGGACTACTACGAGAAGAACGACGAGTCGGTGCTCCCGCGGGCCATCGCCAGCCGGGACGCCTTCGAGAACGCGGTCGCCCTGGACGTGGCGATGGGCGGCTCGACCAACACGATCCTGCACCTGCTGGCCGCCGCCCGCGAGGCCGAGCTCGACTTCAGCGTCTCCGACATCGACGCGATCTCCCGCCGGGTGCCCTGCCTGTCGAAGGTCGCGCCGAACAGCCCGAAGTACCACATGGAGGACGTGCACCGGGCCGGCGGCATCCCCGCCCTGCTCGGCGAGCTGCACCGGGGCGGCGCCCTGCGCACCTCGGTGCGCGCGGTCCACTCCCCCGATCTGACGTCCTGGCTGGACAAGTGGGACATCCGCGGCGGAAACCCGTCACCTGAGGCGCTGGAGCTCTTCCACGCCGCTCCCGGCGGGGTCCGCACCACCGAGCCGTTCAGCACCCAGAACCGCTGGGCCACGCTGGACACCGACGCGGAGGGCGGCTGCATCCGGTCGGTCGAGCATGCGTACACGGTCGACGGCGGCCTGGCCATCCTCTTCGGCAACCTCGCCCCGGACGGCTGCGTCGTCAAGACCGCCGGTGTCGACGAGTCGATCTGGAAGTTCACCGGCCCGGCCCGCGTCTACGAGTCGCAGGACGACGCGGTCACCGGCATCCTCGGCAAGGAGGTCGTCGAGGGCGACGTCGTGATCATCCGGTACGAGGGCCCGCGCGGTGGGCCCGGTATGCAGGAGATGCTCTACCCGACGTCCTTCCTCAAGGGCCGGGGACTGGGCAAAGCCTGCGCGCTGATCACCGACGGGCGGTTCTCCGGCGGCACCTCCGGGCTGTCGATCGGGCACGTTTCGCCCGAGGCGGCCGGTGGCGGGCTGATCGCCCTGGTGGAGACCGGTGACGAGATCACCATCGACATCCCGGGCCGGTCGATCACGCTCAACGTGCACGACGACGTGCTGGCCCAGCGCCGGCACGAGCAGGAGCGGCGGCCGAAACCGTACACGCCTGTCGACCGGCAGCGGCCGGTTTCGGCGGCGCTGCGCGCCTACGCCTCGATGGCCACCGCGGCCAGCGACGGCGCCTACCGCCGCGTCCCGGAGTAACCCACCGCCGGAGGCCGCCGCATCCCGGCCGGCCTCCGGCACCCGCACCGTCACCACGCAACCGGCGTGGTGATGTGCGGTCCGAAACTCGCCGCAGGGCGGCACCCAACCGGTGGCCGGGTGCTGCGTGGTGATGTGCGGTTTGGAGCGCGCCGTAGGTCGGCACGCTCGGCGCGGGTGCGGGTCAGGGGCGGCGGGAGCCTGACGCCGGGGTGATCACGGCGACTCCGGCGGCGGTCAGGGCCTCCTGGAGCGGCTCCGGCGGAGCGGTGTCGGTGATCAGGTAGTCGGCGGCGCTGAGTTCGGAGACCTGGGCGAACAGGCGCCTGTCGAACTTCGAGGAGTCGGCGAGGATCGCGACCCGCGCGGACCGGGAGATCATCTCCTGCATCATCGCGGCCTCGGCGATGTTGCTGGTGGTGAAACCGGCGTCGGCCGCGACCGCGCCGACCCCGATCAGCGCCAGGTCGCAGGTGATGTCCAGGTCGGCGCCACCGCTGGCCCGGAAACTGACCGACCCGATGGTGGCGAGCGTCAACTGCCGCACCGCGCCGCCGAACACGTAGATGTCACGGATCGCCGTGACCGGCAGAGCTCCCGGCACCAGCAGGTTGTTGGTGGCCACCGTGAGATCGCGGTGCTGGCCCAGCCGGCGAGCGACCGCGAGAGTGGTCGACCCCCCGTTGATCATGATGGTCGAGGAGTCCTGGACCAGCTCTGCGGCCAGCGTCGCGATCTTCTCCTTCTCCTGCTCCTGGAGGGCGAGCCGCTGGTCGACGGCACGGTCGGCGCGGGCCGCGGTGGAGAGGCTGACCGCGCCACCGTACGTACGCACGAGCGCTCCGTCGGCGGCCAGCTGATCGAGGTCGCGGCGCACCGTGTCGATCGAGACCTTGAAGCGCTCGGCGAGCTCGGCCACGGTGACCTGACCTGCGTCGGCGACGAACGCCGCCAGCTGCGCCTTGCGCCCGGCGGGCAGGTTCCGCGGCCGGTCATCCTTATCGACGGTCACTGTTCTCCCCCTTGTCAGTGCGGCAGTATGCCACAACCTCACCGGCGAAACGCACACTACCGTGCAATGCCGCAAAGAACCGCATGGCCTAGCAGGGCCTGACAAGCTGCCAGAAGACCTGCCCGCGGTGCCGGTTGACGGCAACTGCCGCGCGACAGTCTGCCGTACTACGCGGTTTTCTGCGGTTCTTCTCTTGTTCTCATCTGTAACACGCTGCTAACGTGACGCCAACACAGCAGAGAACAGAAAGATTTAGATATAGAAGGAGCTGGCCATGGCAGTTCGTTCCACCCGGCCGAGGCGGCTGTTGGCGGCACTCGCGGCGACCGTTCTGGTCGGTTCCGCGGCCGCCTGCGGCGGTTCCGGCGACGAGAGCGCGGACGGCACCGTCACGCTCGAGTTCGCACAGTGGTGGGGGGCGGAGCTCCCAGCCGGAGAATTCGACAAGATCATCAACGACTTCACCACGCAGAACCCCACCATCAAGGTCAAGCTGCTGAGCGCCCCCTACGCGTCGACCAAGCAGCAGCTCATCACCGGCGCGGCCTCCAAGACGCTGCCCGACGTGGTGGGCCTCGACGGCGCCTGGGTGAACGACTTCGCGAAACAGGGCGCGATCACCGACATCTCGGCGCTGATGACCGAGGCGAACTACGACGCGAGCCAGCTGGCCAGCCAGGTGCAGCTCGACAACAAGACCTACATGATCCCGGTCGTCAACTTCGTCTACCCGCTCTTCGTCAACAAGGACCTGCTGACGAAGGCGGGGGTCGCCGAGGTGCCCGCCACCCGCACCGCGTTCCTCGACGCCGCCAAGAAGATCTCCGCCACCGGCGCCGACGTGAAGGGCTGGGCCCTGCCGCTCGACACCGCGGTCCCGAACGGCATCCAGAACGACGTCATGTCCTGGCTCTGGGCCTCCGGCGGCAGCATGCTCCAGGACGGCAAACCGAACCTGACCAGCCCGGGCGTCAAGAGCACGGTCGAGTTCGTGAAGAGCCTCAACGACGCCGGTGTCGTGGCGCCCGGCTCGCTGACCATGAAAGAGCAGGACAAGGTCGAGAAGTTCACCAACGGGCAGGTCGGCATGATGATCGACTCGCTGGCGCACATCAACCTGATCAAGGAGAACAAGCCGGACCTGAAGTTCGAGGTCGCGGCCCTGCCCGCCGAGGACGGCTACACCGGCAAGCGCGGCATCCCGTACGCGTCCTGGGGCATCGGTATCTCGAACTCGACGAAGCACAAGGCCGAGGCGTTCAAGCTGGTGTCGTACCTGATGAGCCAGGAGACGAACGCGAAGCTGAGCACCATCGCGAACGGATTCCCCGGCAACAAGAACGCCACGCCGGACTTCGGCAACTCCGACCCGCTGTTCAAGACGGCCTTCGACATCTACCAGGCGGGCTACCCGGCGAACGAGTTCGTCGGCCTGCCGAAGTCGGAGGACCTGATGCGCAGCTTCGACGAGCAGCTCCAGCTCGTGCTGACCGGCAAGACGACAGTCGACGAGGCCCTCGCCAAGTCGCAGGAGAACTGGTCGTCGGTGATCGAGTAGGTGTTTCGTCCGGGCGCCGCGCCGGGAGACCGGGGCGGCGCCCGCTCAAGGAGACCAACCATGACCATGACCGCATCGGGGACGACCGCGCCGGCCAGACCGGCCGCGCCCGCCGGGTCCCGTCCCCACCGGCTGCGGAGCCTGATCCCGTACGGCTACCTGTCCCCGACGGTGCTGCTGCTCTTCGTCCTGATGGTGATCCCCATCGTCATGGTGATCAGCTACTCGCTGCGGGACAACGTGATCGTCCAGGAGAACTCGGTGTTCGCCGGGTTCGCCAACTACACCAAGGTCCTCACCGACCCCGACTTCCTGGCCGCACTGAAGAACACCGCGGTCTTCATCTCGGTCAGCACCGCGGCCCACCTGGTCCTCGGCCTGACGTTCGCGATGATGCTCAACACGAAGCTGCTCGGCGGTGTCGCCAAGGCGGTCTTCCGGATCGTCTACATCCTGCCCTGGCTGTTCACGATCGCGGTGATCGCGGTGATCTGGCGGCTGCTGCTCGACCCCTCGGGTGTCGTCAACTACGTGCTGAACAGTCTCGGTCTCATCCAGCAGGGCGTGAACTGGTTCGGTGACCCGGACATCGCGCTCTGGGCGGTCACCTTCGTGAACGTCTGGTCCGGCTACCCGTTCTTCATGATCAGCCTGCTCGCCGGTCTTCAGGGCATCCCGAACGACCTGTACGAGGCGGCCGCCGTGGACGGGACGACCTGGTTCCAGCGGTTCCGGCACGTGACGCTCCCCCAGCTGCGGCCGGTGATCATCAGCATGGCGGTGCTCGACCTGATCTGGACGTCCCAGCAGTTCGCGCTGATCTGGATGACGACCGGCGGCGGCCCACTCAACGCCACCGAGATGCTCAGCACCTTCACCTACAAACAGGCCTTCAGCGAGTACGAGTTCGCGACCGCGTCCGCCGCAGCGGTGATCGTCCTGCTCCTCACGATGATCCTGGCCTTCTTCTACGTCCGCCAGCAAAGGGAGCGGTGAGACATGGCCTCCGTCAAGACCCGCCGCACCCTGGCCAAAGCCGGCGTGATCACCGGCCTGGTGACCGGAGCGCTCTTCGCCGGGCTGCCGGTGCTGTGGATGCTCTCCACCTCGTTCAAGAACAACGGCGAGGTCTTCCAGAGCCCGCCACGGCTGATCACCGACGGTTTCTCGTTCGACGCCTACACCGAGATCCTGGGCAACGCCGCCCAGCTGCGGTTCTTCCTCAACAGCTACATCGTCGCGCTGTCGGTGACGGCCCTGACCCTGCTGGTGGCGATCCTGGCCGGGTTCGCGTTCAGCCGGTTCACCTTCCCGTTCCAGAAGACCATCAACGCGGTCATCGTCAGCGTCCAGGCGGTGCCACCGATCACCCTGGTCATCCCGTACTTCGGGCTCGTCGTCGCGCTCGGCCTGTACGACACCTACGCCGGACTGATCCTCACCCACATGGTGTTCACGCTGCCGTACGCCATCATCATGATCACCGCCTACCTGAACACCCTGCCGAAGGAACTCGACGAGTCCGTCAAGGTCGACGGCGGCAACAGCTGGACCGCGCTGTGGCGGATCCTCGTGCCGATCTCGGTTCCCGGCCTCATCGCGGTCGGCGTCTACACCTTCATGATCTCGTGGAACGAGTACCTGTTCGCCCTCTCGCTGACCCGCACCGACGACATGCGCACGGTGCCGATCGGGATCCAGCTGCTGATGGGCCAGCACTCGTACGAGTGGAACCAGATGATGGCGATGAGCATCCTCGGGTCGATCCCCGTTCTCGTGCTCTTCCTCATCTTCCAGCGGCGTTTCATCGGCGGGCTCACCGCCGGCGCCGTCAAGGCCTGACAACCCCGGGTAATAAGGAGAAACACAACAATGCTGACGACCGGCAAGGCGATCCTCGACGTCGCCAACGAGCACAGCTTCGCGGTGCCCGCCTTCAACATCAGCGACTGGGCGATGTTCCGGGGAGTCGTGGAGATCAGCGAGGAGACGAACGCGCCCCTGATCGTCGCCATCCACCCCGACGAGGTACGGCACATCGGGCGCGACCTGATCACCGCGATCGCCGAGCGCGCGCACCGCTCAACCGTCCCGATCGCGATCCACTGGGACCACGGCGCCACCTATGAGCAGATGCTGGAGGCGTTCCAGTTCGGCTTCACCTCGGTGATGATCGACGCGTCGATGAAGCCGTTCGACGACAACCTGGCCATCTCGAAGAAGGTCACCGACTCGGCGCACGCCCTCGGCGTCTCGGTCGAGGCCGAGCTGGGCACGATCGGCGCGAACGACAGCTACGCCGAGGCGGGCGCCGCCGAGATCATCTACACCGACCCGGACGACGCGGTCACCTTCGTCGAGCAGACCGGTGTGGACAGTCTCGCCGTCGCGATCGGCACGTTCCACGGCTTCTACCCGGCGCATCTCAAGCCGGAGCTGAAGCTCGACCTGCTCAAGGAGATCAAGAGCCGGGTGCAGATCCCGCTCGTGCTGCACGGCGGCTCGAACAACCCGGACGACGAGATCCGGGAGGCCGCGCGGATCGGCATCAACAAGATCAATATCTCGACGGACATCAAGGTCGCCTACCACGACAAGATGCGCGAGGTGCTCGGCAGCGACTCCAAGGTGCGCGAGCCCAACGCCATCCAGCCGGCCTGCATCGACGCCCTCAAGGTGGTCGCCGCCCACAAGATCGAGCTGTTCGGCGCCGCCGGCAAGGCCGCCCTCTACTGAGATGGCCGACGCGTCCCGTGTAGTCCTGGGCCTGGGCGGCTGTGTCGACTACGAGCTGAAACTGACCGCCGACGGCCTGGAACGCCTGGTCACCGAGCACCGCATCACTGCCGCGGAGCTGTCCGCGACGGCCGTCGTGACCAGTGAACGGGACCTGGTCGTGTCGATCCTCGGATACGTGGCCCGTGGCGGTGGTGGCGAGCACTTCGTCACCACCGCCACCGCCCTGGAGTCCTTCGCCGCCCGGTTCCCGCACCGGGCCACCCTCGGCGGCACGTCGGTCCGGGCCGGGATCCTGATGAGCCGCCTCGGTGTGCCGTCGACCCTCCACCTGGTCAGCGTGAACGACACGGTCCGGCAGCTGCTGCCGGCCGGCGTCGAGTACATCAGCAGCGGCGCCGAGGACACCCGCCATCCCCATCTCATCGTCCAGTACGACCGAGGACTGCGGGTCCGGGCCGGCGACGTCGACGTCACCGCGCCCCTGCCCAACCGGCTGATCTACGTCAACGACCCGGCCAACAGCGCCATGCTGCTCACCCCCGAGCTCGGCCCCGCTCTGAGCCGGGCCGGGGTCTTCCTGATCTCCGGCTTCAACGCCATGCGCGACGAGGAACAACTCGACAACCGGCTCGCCGGCCTGCGTACCCACATGCGGCGGTTGCCGCCGGACGCGGTGACCTACTTCGAGGACGCCGCCTACCACGAGCCGGCGTTCAGCCGGCGGGTCCGCGACGCTCTGCTCCCGGTCGTCGACGTGTACGGGCTCAACGAGGACGAGATGCAGTCCTACCTCGGCCGGCCCGTCGACCTGCTCTCAGCCGGCGACGTCGCCGCCGCGCTCGGCACACTGGCCGGTCTCATCCCGGCGCCGGCGCTCGTGCTGCACACCCGGTACTGGGCGCTCGCGTTCGGCGACGACTCCGGGAACTGGACCGACGCCCTCGACACCGGCACCGTGATGGCCGCCGCCCGCTACTGCCACGGCGACGACGTCACCGACACCGACGTCGAACGGCTACGCCGGTCGCCACGACGACCCGAGTCCATCGCCTTCGCCCGGGACCTGCACGAACGGCTCGGCGACCGGGTCCGCTGCGTCCCCGGCTTCGAGCTGGAGGTACGCGACCCGACCACCGTCGGACTGGGCGACACGTTCGTCGGCGGATTCCTCACCGCGCTCGCCCGCGCCCGCAAGGAGCATCCGTGACCATCACCGCACTGCCGGCCAACCAGCCGGAGACGTTCTATCGGGGCGCCGGGCGGATCGCCGGATTCCGCGCCACCACCGCGCGGCCCGACCGGCCCGAGGACTGGGTCGGCTCGACCACCAGCCGGCACGGCCTGCACCCGTCGGGTCTCTCCACCCTGCCGGACGGCCGCCTGCTCGCCGACGCGATCGCCGCCGATCCGGCCTGGTGGCTCGGTCCGGACCGCACCGACACCGGGGTGCTGGTCAAACTGCTCGACGCCGGTCAGCGGCTTCCCCTTCACGTCCATCCGGACCGGCGGTTCGCCACACAGCACCTGGCCAGCCCGTACGGCAAGACCGAAGCCTGGGTGATCGTCGAGGCCCGCCCCGGCGCGTACGTCCATCTCGGATTCAGCCGGGACGTCGGAGCCGGCGAGCTCTCCGGCTGGGTCGCCGGCCAGGACATCGGCGGAATGCTCGCCGCCACCAACCGGATCCCGGTGTACGCCGGCGATGCGATCCTGTGCCCGGCCGGCCTGCCGCACGCCATCGGCGACGGCATCCTGCTCGTCGAGGTGCAGGAGCCCACCGACTTCTCGGTGCTGCTCGAACACGAGGGCTTCGGCCTGACCGAGGGCCACCTGGGTCTCGGCTACGACCTGGCGCTGACCTGCGTGGACCGAAGCTCCTGGAGCCCGGGACGGATCGACACGCTGCGCGGCGCGGCCGGTCTGCTCCCGGCGGCGGCCGATCCGTTCTTCCGGGCCCGGCGCCTGCGCGACGGCGACCACGTGCCCCGGGGATTCGCGGTGGCGGTGGTCGTCGGCGGGCACGGGCGCCTCACCGGAGAGCACGACGACCGGCCGGTCACCAGGGGCGACACCCTGCTCGTCCCGTACGCGGCGGGCCCGCTACGACTGCAGGGCGACGCCGAGGTGATCCACCTGTCTCCCGCTGCCTGAGCAGCCCGTCACTTCCACTCGGGCAGGGGCTGTCCCGGGACCTTCTGGGCCAGATAGCGCACCACCTCGCGGCAGTCGATGTTCGGCGAGCTGTAGGTGTTGCCCTTCAGCGCTTCCAGCAGCGGACGGTCACCGGACAGCTGGTCGTCCTCGTTGTGGCAGGTCAGCCGGGTGTCCACAGCCGACTGCGGGATCCGCATTACGTAGCGGGTGTCGGCATGCAGGACCGTCACCCACTCGTCGGTCTCGGCGATCGGGTAACCCACGAACCGGCTCTGCGGCAGCACCTGCAGCTTGTTGACGCCGTCGGACAGGTTCTGGGTGGAGGGCACGACCGGGGTGTTGAGCAGGAACGCCTGCGCGGACACCCACGGGGCGTCGAGGCTGTGCATGAACTGGAACGCCAGCGCGGCGGCGCCGACGTAGACGACGGACAGCCCGCGCCAGCCGGCCATGGCCCGGTGCCGGCGGACGAGACGCTCGTCGGCGGAGCCGGCCCATCGCCGGCGCAGATGACGCATGGCCAGTTCGACGGCGAGGGCGACGAGCACCACGGCGAGGCCCTGCAGAAGGTACTTGTACGGCGAGGCCAGGGCGGTCACCGCGGCGACGATCAGGATCAGCGGCCAGAGGGCCGGCTGGATCCGGGCCCGGTACCGGACCGCGAACCACAGGGTGCCGAGCGCGATCGCGGGCAGGATGTAGTACGCGTAGATGGTGACCGTGCCCAGCGCGACCTGCACCGGCGTCGCCGCGAGAAGGGCCGTCGTGGTGGTCAGCGAATACCGGCCCACCCCGTAGATCTTGATCAGGAACAGCAGCAGGAGCAGCGCGGAGCCGACCGCGACCAGCTCCCGGGTGGTGATCTTCGGCTCCGGCCGGGACGCGGCCGGGTCGTCGGTCGCCGCACTCGGGGCGGGCACGGGTTCGAGTCGGGATTCGGCCGGCGGATGGTACGGGTGGATACGGGAACGTTTCCGGGGGTGCGCCATGACCGCCCCGCCTTTCGTGAGCGCGGTGTCCGCGGCCCAGCGTAGGCACCACCCACAAAGGCCGGGAACGCGGACGCCGCCGTCCGGTGCGGACGGCGGCGCCTACGTTCTCCGGGTCAGCGGACGGTGGTGTTCACCGCCGTTCCGGGGGCGGCACCGGCCGCGTTCACGGCCTGGACGGTCGCCCGATAGCGGGTGTTCGCCGGGATCTCGGTGGGAGCGGTGAAGCTCGCGGCCCTCGCCCCGGCCGGGACGGTGGTCACCACCGCGGCGCCCTGGGCCTTGCCCTTGGCGTTCAGGCGCTGCCAGGTGATCCGGTAGCCGGTGATCTTCGAACCACCGGTGGCGGCGGGCGCGGTCCAGCGGACGGTCGCGGTCAGCTTGCCACCCTTGCCGCCGGGCCTGGCGGTCAGGTCACGGACCTTTCCGGGTACGGTCCGCGGCGTCACCACCGTGCTGGAGTCGGACCACGCGCCGGCGCCGAGCGCGTTGACCGCACGGACCCGGAACCGGTAGGCAGTGCCGTTGACCAGGTCGGTCACCGTCTGCACACCCGCACCGGCCGGGGCCGTGCGCAGCGCGCCGGACTGGCGGCCGTCACCGTTGCGCACCTGGATCTCGTAGCGCTGGATCGGGCTTCCACCGTTGTCGACAGGCGCCGTCCACCTGACCACCGCGGCGCCCGCGGCGGGGGCCGGCTGTCCGATCCGGGCCGCGCCGGGCACCGTCCGGGTGTCCGGAGTGGAGCCGGGTCCGCCGGGGGTCGGCGTGGCGCTGCCGGTCGGGGTCGGGCTGGGCGACGTGGTGCGGGTCGGCGACACGGTCGGGCCGGGAGTGGCCGTGCGGGTCGGCGTCGGCGTGACGGTGACGGTGGGCGTCGGCGTGACGGTGGCCGTGGCGGTGGGCGTCGGAGTGACCGGCCCGGTGGTGGCCGGGTTGCCGGTGCCGGGGTCGGTCGTGCCCGGATCGGTCGTACCGGGGTCGGTGGTACCGGGGTCGGTCGTACCCGGGTCCGTGGTGCCCGGACCGGCCATCGGCGTGACCGTGTTGGAGATGCCGGAGTAGGCGCTGGCGCCGGCCGCGTTGACGGCCCGGACCCAGAAGGCGTACCCGGCGCCGTTGGCCAGCCCGGTCATGGTCATCTCGGTGGCGCCGGCGTCGGCCACGTCGACACCGATCACGATGCCGGTCTCCGCGTCGAGAGCCTGGATCTCGTACCCGTAGATCGGGGTTCCACCGTCGTAGAGGGGGGTGGCCCAGCGGACCAGGGCGCTCTCGTCCCCGGCGGTGGCGATCCCGATGGCCGGAGCGTCCGGGGCGACCGGGGTCACCGGCCGCGGCGGCGTGACGACCGGCGGGGTGGTGGGCGTGACGACAGGCGGCGTGGTGGTGGGCGGCACGGTGGTGGGCGTGACCACGGGCGGCGTCGTGGTCGGGGTGACGACCGGCGGCGTGGTGGTGGTCGGAGCGGGTTCCTCCTCGTTCTCGCCGGGCTCGGCCGGGTCGTCGTCACCGGGGACGGCCGCGACCGGGGTGACCGGGCCGAACGGGGCGGTGAAGATTCCCGGGCCGGCCGCGGTGTCGGCGCGGACCCGGAACGTGTAGCCCTCGCCGTTGGTCAGTCCGGTGACGATCAGGCTGCGGGTGCTCGGGTCGAGGCTGGTCAGCACGGTCGCGCCGGCGCCGGTGCGCTCCAGCGTGAGGCCGGTGACCGGCTCGCCGCCGGTGGCGTCCGGAACCGTGATCAGGACGGTGGCCTGACCGTCGCCGGCGAAGGCGCTGACCCCCAGGAAGGCCGACATGCCGGTGATGTCCACGGTCTCGTCGTCGAAGTGCAGCAGCTCGACGTTACGGACGATGTCGTTGCCGTCGGGACCGGAGACGAGGACGCCACCGGAGATCGGGGTGATCGCGTACTCGGCGCGGGCGCCGGCGAAGACCGCGGTGTCCCGTCCCGGTGTGGTTGCGGACGCGATCTCCCGTACCACAGTGATGTCATTGGGGTTGATCTTGCCGGCGAAGACGTCGGCGCGGAGCTCGGCGAGCGACGACGCGGTGATCGAGGTGCCCCGCACCGCGAGCCGGACCGTCAGGTAGCGGTCGCCGTCGATGATGTCGTTGCCGAGACGGCCCTGGAGGAGGTCGTCGCCGGCGCCGCCGAGCAGGATGTTGCCCTCGCCCCAGACGTTGCCGGTCAGGTCGCAGGCGCGGCCGGTCCGGTTGGCGACGCCACTCGCGGGCATCGGCAGTTCGGTGACCACCTGGTCGAGGCCGGGGATGCGGGCGATGCCGGCGGCGTCGAGGGCGTCGCAGCCGATCGCGCCGTCGGTGGCCGGAACCGTGTCGTCGCCGCGCAGGGTGTCGTCGCCGTCGCCGCCGGAGAGGGATTCCACCTCGTTGTAGCGGTCGCGCACGCCGGTGTCGAGGCCGTCCAGGCCGAGCAGCGGCAGGTCGAGGTCGGAGTCGATCGGTTCGGCGGAGGGGCCGGCGATGGACCAGTCCCAGCCGGAGCCGCCGGCGTTCTTCTCGATGCCGGGGCCCTGGACCCCGATGTCGTCGCCGCCCTCCATGTCGTAGTCGTCGTCGCCGCCCTGGCCGATCAGCACGTCGTGGCCGGGCTTGTTGGAGTCGTCGCGGAAGAACAGGTTTCCGCTGTCGCCGGAGAGCAGGTCGGGTGAGTCGCCGCCCTCCATCCAGTCGTCGCCGGAGTCACCGAACGCGCCGTCCTCGCCGTCCCCGGCGATGATCATGTCGTCGCCCTCGCCGCCGAACGTCTCGTTGGCGTTGGCGCCGCCGTTGGTGAAGTCGCGTCCGTCGCCACCGAGGATGATGTCGGCGCCGGGGCCGGCGTCGATGGCGTCGTTGCCGGGGCCGCCCATCGAGAAGTCGGCGCCGCCGGAGTCGGTGAGGATGTCGTCGCCCTCGCCGCCGACCGTGACGTCGTCGCCGGCGCCGGCTTCGAGCACGTCGTCGCCCTCGGCGCCCCAGATGGTGTCGTTGTCGTTGCCGGCCCGGATCCGGTCGGCGTTCTCGGTGCCGTTGAAGACCGACTGGGCGTTCATGCCGGCCTTGTCGACGCTGTTGCGGGCCCGGTACGCGATGGTGCCGTCCGGCAGGCGCATCAGCATGGCGCGTTCGTCGCACTCGCTGGCCGGGTCGTCGTCGACGAGGTTGCCCAGCCGGCGGTAGCCGTCCGTGGTGCCGTCGAGCGCGGCCATGTCGAACTTGCAGTCGGCGGTGGCGAACACGTCGGCACGCAGGCCACCGGCCGTGGTGTTGCGGGTGATCAGCTCGGCGAACGTGTTGCCCTCGAGCTGGCTGCGCAGGTTCATCCCGGGGGTGCGGGCCAGGTAGTACAGCCGGTCGCCGTTCTGCAGGGCGGTCAGCTGGGTCTCGAAGACGTAGTCGAAGGTGCTGCCGAGCAGCCCGCCGAACGGCTCGGTGGTCTCGGCGAGCCCGCCGATCCACAGATCGATGTCGTCGAGCCCGGAGTTCGCGGTGGTCCAGGCGCCGGTGGCGTTGAGGAAGTCGGCGCCGGCCGGAGTCTCCAGCAGCGTCCGGGCGGCGGCCCGCTTCTCGTCCACCGTGGCTTTACTTAAAAGGGAAGGTTCTTTACCGTACGCGGCCACGAAGTTGACCAGCGACTCCGGGTGCTTGAGGTGCTCACCGAAGTCGATCCAGCTGACGTACGGCCGCAGCCGCCCGTCGTTCGTCTTCGTGTACAGCGCCCGGCGCAGGTTGTTGAGCGTCGGCACACCCTCCGACCGGCCACGGGCGATGTTGATCGCGCCGAGGTCCATCGGCAGGCCGAGCAGGTTGCTGCGCAGCGTGTCGGTCATGAACTCGTCGAGGTCGTTGCCGACCTGCTCGGTCATGCCCATCACGATCTCGCCGGCCGCCGTCTCCGGGGACAGGGTGCCGTTGTTCGTGAACGCGGGCGGGTTGAGGAAGCCGTCGAGCAGCGACAGGTTCCCGGCGTTGGGCCGCTGGATGGTCTCGGTCAGCATCGAGTGGCCGAACCGGTAGACGGCGTGCGCGAACTCGGCGTAGATCGCCGGGTCGAGCTCGGTCTGGGTGAACGCGGCCGGCTGGAACGGGTTGATCGCCGGCTGGATCTTGCGGGCGAACTCCTCGAAGACGAGGTGCTGGTACTCCATCTCGTTGATGAACTTGGCGGCCTGGAAGATCCGCTCGCCGGTCCACTCCGGGTTCCCGTCGATGATCCGGGTGATGTCGCCGACCAGGCGGTTGTGCTCGGAGTGGAAGATCTGGTGCACCGCGGTGAGGCCGATGTTCTCGTTGGCCCGGCCGTCGCCGGCGATGTAGTGGGCGGCCAGCATCTCGTCGTCGTAGGTGCCGGCCGGCTGGGACGCGAAGTCCGCCGAGGCGGTCGTGTCCGAGTCCGGGACGAGAGTCTTCGACGGGGTGGCGTTGTGCGCGATGTCGGTGAGGAACGGGGTGTCGAAGTGCACCACGTCCGCGGGCACTGCCACCGGGTTCGCGAGGTCGCCCTCGACCAGGCCGGTCGCCGTGACGTACTGCGGCAGGCCGCGGGCCGGGCCGGGCACGAAGTTGCCGTACGCGTCGGCGAGGATCATCGGCACGTCCAGCGCGTCCAGGTCACCCAGTGAGAGGCCGAGCACCTCACGCGACTGCCGCTTGACGTCGGCCCAGGTGGGCAGACCGCCGGCGGCCCCGCCGAGCAGGTTGCCGGTGGGCTCGGCGCCGGTCGTGTACTCGCGCAGGAACACCTGGTGGGCGGCGTGCGACGTGTAGGTCTGCGAGTTGTCCACGTACGGCGTGTCGGTGTTCTTCGACGGGTTCTTCGCCCGGGTGAGCATCATGAACCGCATGGCCGGCGGCACGTACTTCGCGTCGCCCGGTTTGGGGTCGTCGGCGGTCCCGGCGACCCGGTCCGGCCCGGCGACCAGCGGGTCGTCGGCGCGCAGCGGCACCATGACGATGTCGTTGCCCTTGACCGTCTGGTCGATGCCGTGGTCGAAGAACTGCCCGAAGAGCGTGAACCACGAGTTGTACGGCGCGGACAGCCCGAAGTCGGTGGTGACGTTGGGGATGAACAGCGTTGTGCCGTCGGTGTTGCCGCCGGAGACCGCGACCGCCGCCGGGTTGGCCGCGGTCTGGTCGGCGATGATGTTGCTGATCTGCCGCGGCGCCGCGTCGACCGGGCGGGCGCCCTGGTAGACGCCGCTGTACTGGGCCGGCACGAGGCGCGGGAACTCCTGGTCGGCCGCGCCGTACTTCTCCTGGCCCGGCGTGAGGTGGTTGCAGGTCCCGTCGACCGTGCGCAGGCCCATCGAGATCATCGGGCTTCCGAGCTGGTCCAGCAGGGCTCCGCACGGACCGGTCTCGCTGGTGGTGCCGGCGACGTGCGCCTCAGCGATCTTGATCTGCTTGAGGATGTACGACAGATCGGCCTCGGTGATCGTGAAGCCCTGGCCGATCGGGGCGGCCTGGGCGGGAACGACCATGACAGTGGTGGTGAGCAGCGCGCCGAGCGCGGCGGCGGACCAGACTCTACGCAAGGGGGGACCTCATCCGGAGAGCGCGAATGCCCGTTTAGGTGGGCTATTTCGGCATATGTTGGGGCCGGGAGCAGTGGTCTACCTGAGGAGATCCTGAAAGCAGAAAAGGCCCCCTCTCAGCGAGGAGGCCTTTCCTTCGTTCCGGTCAATGTCCGCCGTGCGGTTCCTCCGAGATATCCGGTACGCCGTGCGACAGGTCCACTCCCGGACCCGGCAGATTCGCCGTCACGTGGACCCGGTCGGACGGCACCCCGGCGGCCCGCGCCATCGACTCCCGCACCGCGGCGATCTGCGCGTCGCCCAGCACCGCCCCGAAGTAGCGGACCGTCACCCCGTCCGGCTGCACGTCGGTGACATAGCGGTTCAGCGAGTCGCTCAGCACCCCCTCGGCGTCCTGCCGCTGCGACACCTGCTCCGGAGTCACCCCGTCGGCCGGCACCACACAGAACGTCAGGTCGTGCACCAGCACCGGCTCGACCAGGTAGAACGCGACGCTGGCCGGCTGGTGGTCGCGCATCAGCGCCTCGGCGTCGTAGACCCGCACGTCCTCGTCGAGCACGAACGTCATCTCCGGGACCAGGTACTCCAGCATGTCCGCGGAGAACACCGCGAACGAGGCCTCGGTCAGCGAGCCGAGCTTCGACTCGGCGGCCAGCGCCCGCAGCTCCGTCGCGATCCCGGCCCGGTCCGCGCCGGGCGCCGGGTGGATCGCGATGGCGGCCCGCCGGCGCACCATCGGGCCGTCGAAGGACGTGCTGGCCAGCTCGTCGCCCTTGTCGCCGACGACGACGTGGGCGACCGGAGTGGGCGGCTCGGCCGCGGGGTACGCGTACCACGCGACCCCCACGGCGGCCACCAGCAGTCCGGCGAGAACCCGCCGCATCAGCTGCCCAGCGGGTAGCTCGGCGCGTACGCCACGGGCATCTCGGCCGAGTCGTCGGGCAAGGCCGGGTCGGCGTGGATCGGGTCGTTGTTCATCATGTCGCCGACCGCGAACTGGATCATCATGTCGCTGTCCTCGTGCACCAGGTTGTGGCAGTGCAGCATGTACCGGCCGCCGGCGTTGCCGTCGCCGGTGGTGAACTGCATGAGCACCGACGCGGTCTCGTTCTCGCCCAGGTAGAAGACGTCCTTCGGGCCGCCCTCCCAGGCGTACGGCTTGTTGCCCGACGTGTTGTTGCGGGAGAACAGCTGGCCGTCGATCAGGTGGATGTGCACCGGGTGGAACCAGCCGCCCGACTCGTTCACCAGATCCCAGATCTCCACGTCGTACGGCTTCGGGTTGCCGAGCACCCGCTTGAAGTCGCTCTTCTCGACGTCGTCCCAGGTCTCCCCGTTGACGGTCCACAGGCCGTGCTTGCGCTCGACCCGCACCGTCCGGCGGGCCACCGCCATCTCCGGCTTCAGCTTCATCGCGTCGTGCGCGCCCCGGTTGGCCCACGGCACCGGGCCGGCGTCCAGGGTCGTCGGGATCACGTACGTGTCAGGCGCCCCCGAGTCGGCGACCACCTCGAACTGCATCACCTTGTCGGTGTTCTTGAAGTCCTCGTTGTTCTTGTTGCTGAGGTTCCTCAGTTCGATCTTCTGGCCGACCTTGTACTTCCGGAAGTCGATCAGCACCTCGTACCGCTCGGCCGCGCCCTGCCGCCACGACTCGACCGCGTTGACCTTCGGCACCATGCCGCCGTCGGTGCCGACGATGTAGAACGGGTCGCCGGTGCTGAGCCGGAACCGGTACGAACGGGAGATCGACGACACCAGGAACCGGAACCGGTAGACGCGCGGCTTGACCCGCATCTTCGGCCACGGCACACCGTTCACCATGATCACGTCACCCATGAAGCCGGCGTGGTCCTCGTCGTCGAAGGCCACCGAGCCGTCCGCCTTGAACGCGATGTCGCTGACCACGATCGGCACGTCGTACTGGCCCTGCGGCAGCTGCGCGGCCTCGTACTCGTCGGTCAGGTGGTACTGGGCAGCCAGGCCGGAGTAGGCGTTCGCGGCGGTGGTCCGGTGGTTGTGGTCGTGGTACCAGAGGGTCCGGGCCGGCTGCCAGTTCGGGTACTTGTACGTCTTGCACTCGCCCGGGTGGGTGTGGTCGTTGGCGTACCCGTCGTACTGCGGCAGCGACGCCGACCCGTGCAGGTGGGTGACCGTGCTGAACGGCTGGCCGTTGATCTTGTTGATGGTCAGCGAGTTCTTGATCCGCACCTCGGAACGGGTGCCCCGGGGGACCCGGATGGTCGGGCCGGGGAAGATCCCGTTGTAGCCGGCGATCGTGGTGATCAGGCCGGGCACGATGCTCGCCTGACCGAACTTCTGGGTCAGCCGGTACTTCTGGAACGGGCCCTGGTCGTCGGTGCCCTCCTCGTACGGCATCAGCACCGGCGGCCGGCGGAACATGTTGGTGAACGGCGTCGGCGTGTTCTTCGAGGCCAGATTGCTCGACTGCGCGATCACCGCGCCGCCGCCGGCCGCGATGACCAGGCCGCCACCACCGAGGGCGATCGCGCCCTTGAGCAGGTCACGCCGGCTCAGACTTCCCCGTGTCATCGAACTCCCCTAGCGGTCGGCGTCCATCAGTCGGCAGCGAAGCTAGGAGCAGGCCCTTTGGTAATCCTGTGGAAAGCCTCAACCCGGTGCCGCCGAGCGCCGAAACGTCCTCGGAAGAACCCACGAGGAGGCCACATGCGCGTCAGCGTGCTCGGGCAGCTGACCGTCACCGGCGACTCCGGCGAGGCGCTGCCCGCCGGGGAACTGCCCCGCCGCGCCCGTCAGGTGCTCGCGGTGCTGGCCGCACGGCACGACCGGATCCAGTCGAAGGACGCGCTCGCCGACTCGGTCTGGGGCGACGACCTGCCCGGCAACCACGTGGCCGCGCTCGAGCACTACGTCTCGGTGATCCGGCGGCGGCTCCAGCCGGACGGCAGCTCGGCGAACTGGTTCATCGTCACCCGCAGCGGCGGATACCTCTTCGACACCGGCCGGGCCGGGCTCGACCTGGCCGACCTGCGCACGCTGATCCGGCGGCTGGACGCGCCCACCCCGGGCTCCCCCGAGCGCCTGGCCGTGCACGCCGACATCCTGACCCTGGCCCGGCAGCTGCCGTTCCCGGAGGACCCGTACGCCGAATGGGCCGAACCGGTCCGTACCGAGGTGCAGATCGCGGCCGTGAACGCGCTGCTCCAGCACGCCGCGGTGACCCTCGGCGACGACCCGGCCCGCTCGCTGCGGCTGGCCCAGGAGGCGATCGAGCTCAACCCGTTCCTGGAGTCCGGCTACCGGGCGGCGATGACGGCCGCGATCGCGATGGACCGGCAGGACGACGCGCTGCGGATCTTCGAGCGCTGCCGGCAGCTGCTCGACGAGGAGCTCGGTGTGGCACCGTCGGCCGACCTGGTCCGGTTGCAGCGGGAGGTGCTCGCCACCCGCAACGCCCCGATCGAGACGCCGGCGCCGACGCCGGTCCAGGCTGTCTCGCCGCCCGTGGAGCCGCCCCGGGAACGCTTCCTGGGCCGGATCACCGAGCTGCGGCTGCTGCTGGAGCCGGATCCGCCTCCGGTCGTGCACATCGTCGGCCCGTCCGGCTCCGGCAAGTCCGCGTTCCTGGCCGAGCTGGAACGGCATGCGCCCCGCCGGGTCGGCGTCGGGCACGGCGCGTCCTCGGTCGGGGTGCTGCGGCATGCCTGGCTGCGGGCCGTCCTCACCGATCTGGGCGCGCCCGCCGAGATCCTCGCCGTCGTCGACGAGGCCGGACCGGAACAGCCGCTGCTGCGACCCGACCTGGAGCGCATCGGCACCGCGCTGGACGGCCCGGAACCGATCTTCGTGGCCATCGACGACGCCGCCGACCTGGACGCGGCAAGCGTCGCCGAGCTGTCCTGGCTGGGCCGGCACTGCCCGGCGCTGCGGATCGTGCTCACCTACTGCTACCCGTCGGAGATCGCCGAACGGCCGCTCTCCGGGCTCGGCTCGCCGGTGGTGCTGCGCCTCGAACCACTCAGCGACGACGACCTGGGCGGTCTCGGCGACGAGGACCTGGCGGAACGCACCGGCGGCATCCCGGCGCTGGTCGGGGCGGCGCTGCGGCCCACCGAGGTGTCACACGCGGTGGCCATGCAGATCGCCCGCCAGCGCACCCGCTGGATGCCCGACCCGTCGTGGGAGATCCTGCGGTTGTGTGCGGTTCTCGGCCCGCTCAGCGTCGGCGAGCTGTCCACGCTCACCGGATACCCGATGCCTGAGCTGCTGACCTGCGTCGACCACCTGGTCCACGCGCATCTGCTGACCGAGAACGAGGACGGCCGGGTCCGGCACCGCAGTTCCCTGATCAGCGAGGCGGTCTCCGGCCAGGTCTCGGCGGCCTCGGCCCGCTACCTGCGCCGCCGCCTGGCCGCCGACAATTAGAAAACGATGCGGCGGGCTCCCGATCGAGAGCCCGCCGCTTCTTTCATTTTGTACGGCTACGTGCGCCGTGGTCGTGCCGAGGCGGTCAGTTCGTCACGTTGACCGGGAACGCGAGCACCTGACCACCTGTCGAGCTGACCAGGCTGATCGTGCGGATGGTGCCCGGGGTCGGGCCGGTCACCCGGATGCTAAACGTGCCCGCCGCGTCGACGGTCGCCGGGGTGCCGATGACCCGGCCGGTCAGCGTGCTGCCCAGAACCGCGGTGACCCGCTGCCCGGCGAGCAGGTTGCTGGCGCCGGAGATCCGCCATTCGTTGTTGCCGGTGCGGTACCGGACGGTCAGCCCGTTGAACGTCTCCGCCTGCGGCCGGACCGTCACCCGCGAGGTGCTCGAACCGGACGGGTTGCGGGTGGTCAGCTGCAGCACCACCGGCTCGTTGTCGTAGACGAAGGCGGCGTTCGGGCCGGGGGCGGCCGGCATCGCCTGGTTCGGGTAGGTGAACGTGGGCTTCGAGCTGCGCGCCCCGGTCAGTGCCACGGTCGGCCCGGACACCTGGGTCCACTCGAAGGTCTCCACTCCCGTTGACGCGGAGCCGTCCAGGGTGACCGTGCGACCGCGGACGACGGTCTGGTCGGGCCCGGCGTTGGCCGCCGCCGGAGCGGTGCCGGTGACCGTCACCGGGACGGTGAGCGGGCTGGCCGCGCCACCCGGGCCGGAGACGGCCAGGCGGAACGTGTAGGTGCCGGCCTGCACCGGGACGAACGTGGCGATCGGGGTGGCCGCGCCGGTCAGGATGACCGCCGGCCCGCCGGTCTGGGTCCAGGAGTACGTGTCGATCGCGCCCGTCGAGCCACTGCCGTCGAGGGTGACCTTCTGGCCGGCGACCGCGCCGGTGGTGGCGACCGCACTGGCGACCGGCAGGTCCGGGGTGAACGCCCGGCCGGAGCCGGTCAGCGGAACCGTGGTCGAACCACCGCTCGACGAGGTGACGGTGACCGTGGCGGGCGGGGCGACGACCCCGGTGAACGGCCCGGCGATCGGGCCGTACCCGGTGACCGACAGCTGCGGCGGGGTGGAGTCGGTGTCGCTGGAGGTGGCGGCGACGGTCAGGGTGCCGGCGTCCGCGTCGTACCTGGCGTCGGTGACCCGGACGACGTCGACCAGCTTGCGGGTCTTCTTCGCGACCGGGCGGTCACCCGAGTTGACCACCTCGATCGTGGCGCCGGCGGCCGGCACCGAGCCGGTCACCGGGAACCGGCCGTAGTAGTGGCCGTTGCTGCCGCGCAGCTTGGTGGTGCGGAAGCCGAGCTGCGAATTCCCGGTCACCTCGATCGACTGGCCGGGCTCGCTGCTGGCGTACACCTCGACGACGCCGGTGCCGTCCGAGCCGACCGTGTAGGTGGCCTGGTCGATGTCGACGCCCGAGTTGGTGGCGTACCGGCCCTGCACGCTGAACACGTCGGTGAACCCGAGGTCGGCGATCACCGCGCCGCTGGCCGGGTCGAGCTGCTCGACCCGGACGAAGTTGGTGGCGTACGGGCTGCCGACGACCTTGTGGTCGACACCCGGGTCACCCGTGTAACCGGCCGGCGCGGCCGGGGCGACCGACGGGTCCCACTTCAGGAACGGGCCGATCCGGCTGCCGATCGCCTGACCGAACGCGCCGGGCGTGGTCCCGATGTCCTCGGTCATGTTGACCCCACGATCGGTGGCGGTCAGGTCGTCCACGCCGTACGGGTGGGTGATCCGGTACCGGGTGCCCTCGACGGCGTCGAACCGGATCCGGACCCGGCCGAACACCATCTGGTCGCCGTCACGGACCTCCTCGGCTGCCCAGGCGCCCTCCAGGTCGAGGCCGATGCCGAAGTCCACCCCGTTGGCAAGGGTCATCTCGGCGCCGGCGAGCTGGTAGAAGAACTCGCCCGGGAAGTTGTCCGGGTACGACACCGGCGCGTCCGGGTTCGGCACCTCGTCCGGCAGGGTCGCGCAGAGCGGGTCGTCCAGGGTCGTGCAGGCCTCCAGCCGCAGACCGTTGCTGTCCCGGTACCAGGCCGGGAAGCCGTGCTCGGCCAGCGGACCGGCCTGGGTGAGGCTGCCCTGCCGGGTGGCGGTGGTGACGACGACAGCGGCCGCGGTCCCGGCGAGGGGCGCGATCACCGCCACGGTCACCCCCGCGGTGACCGCGAAACGGCGCAGTTTCTTCTTCATCGAACTCCTCAGGGTTCTCCGGACGGCTCGACGCACCCTGCCTGGACGACCCTTGGTCCGCCTGAGTTCACCTGCGCACGGGCTTAGCTTTCGCTGAAAAAGTGGTGTGAGTCCTACGCCGGTAGCCGCCGGAGGCGGGGAACTGGCGCATTGTGTCTGTGAACTGCGTTGCCCGTACCGATGCGAGGTCGGAAAGCGTGAGGCCCGCCCACCGTGAGCCGGTGGGCGGGCCTCGCGTTGTCGCTACGTCGTGTCTTGACGTGTTGACGTGATGCATTGAGTTGACGTCTTGATCGCATTGATCGGACGTCTCTACTCGAGGGCGCTTCTACTCGAGGGCGCTTACTTGAGCGCGCCCTCCATGATGCCGCGGACCAGTTGACGGCCGCCGACCAGCAGCAGGATGACGAGCGGCACGGTCGCCACGAAGGCGCCGGCCAGCACGCGACGGTAGATCACGTAGTTTCCGCTGGCCAGGTCGGAGAGGGCGACCATCGACGTGGGGAAGTCGGTGCCGTTCAGGGTGATCAGCGGCCACTGGAAGTCGTTCCAGGTGGCCACGAACGTGAGCAGCCCCAGGACGGCGAGCGCGGGCCGGATCGCCGGGACGATGACCGTCCAGTAGATGCGCAGCGTCAGCGCGCCGTCGATACGGGCCGCCTCGACCAGCTCGTCCGGGATCGCGTGCGCGATGAACTGACGCATGTAGAAGACGCCGAACGCGCTGACCAGGCCGGGCGCGATGACCGCGATCAGCTGGCCGTTCCAGCCGAGCTTGCCCATCAGGATGTAGAGGGCGACGACGCCGAGCTGGTTCGGCACCGTCAGGGTCAGGATGACCACGAACATCAGGATGTTGTTGCCCTTGAAGCGCAGCTTCGCGAAGGCGAACCCGGCCAGCGAGCAGAAGAACAGTGTCGACGCGGTGACCGCGAGCGCCACGATGAGGCTGTTGATCAGCGACGCGGTGAAGTAGACGTCCTGCATGGTGAAGACCTCACGCAGGTTCACCATCAGCTGGTCGCCGGGGATGACCGACGGCGGTGACTTCATCACGGCGTCGTCGGTGCTCGTCGCGATGACGAACATCCAGTACACCGGGAACGCCGAGACCAGCAGGATCGCGGTCAGCCCGAGGTAGGACTTCCACGTGCCGGGGGTGTCCTGGGGCGCGCGGCTCAGCAGGCGGGTGCTCATTTTCCGCCTCCGAGGCGCCGGGTGACCAGGAAGTTGATCGCGGCCACGACCAGGATGATCAGGAACAGCGCCCAGCTCATGGCGGCCGCGTACCCGAGGTTGAGGTCACGCCAGCCGACCTTGAAGATCAGCTGCGCGATGGTGCGCCACTGGTGGTCGTAACCGCCGTTGGCCAGCGCCGGGTTCTCGTCGAAGAGCATCGGCTCGTTGAAGAGCTGCAGGCCGCCGATGGTCGAGAGGATCACGGTGAACAGCACGACCGGCTGGATCATCGGCACGGTGATGCGCCACAGCTGACGCCACGGGCCGGCGCCGTCGACCGCCGCGGCCTCGTAGACGTCCTTCGGGATCGCCTGCATCGCCGACAGGTAGAGCAGGGCGTTGTAGCCGATCCACTTCCAGTTGACCATGACGCCGATCGCGATCCAGCTGCTCCAGGTGGTGGAACGCCAGTCGAGTGGCTGCTCCTCACCGAAGCCGACCAGGCCCAGGAACCAGTTGGCCAGGCCGTAGTCGCGGCTGAAGAAGACCGCGAAGACCAGGGTCGAGGCGGCGACCGGGGTGACGTACGGCAGCAGGATGCCGATCCGCCAGAAGGTCGCGCCGCGCAGCTTGCGGTTCAGCAGGTTCGCCAGCATCAGGGCGATCAGCAGCTGCGGAACCGTGGACAGGATGAAGATGCCGAAGGTGTTGAGCAGCGAGTCCCAGAAGTCCGAGTCGGCGAGCAGCTTGGAGAAGTTCTCCCCGCCGGCCCAACCGGTCTTTGTCGGGTCGTCGAGACGCCAGTGGCGCAGGGCCACCACGCCGTTGAAGATGATCGGGAACAGCCCGAAGATCGCGAAGAGCACGAAGAACGGCGCGATCAGCAGGTAGGGCACGGTCTTGTTGTCGAAACGGTAGAGCCAGAACTTCGCCTTTTTCGGCGGCGCGTGCTTCGGCTCCTCGGACCGCACGACGCGTACGTCGGTGAGGGACACGAGAACTCCTCGGAAGGGCCGGAAGGCGGGGCGGCCGCAGCCGCCCCGCCGTTCTTCAGGGATGGATCAGGAGCTCGCGGCCTTCTCGGCTTCCTTGACAGCCTCGGCCCAGGCGTCGGCCGACTTCAGCTGGCCCTGGCCGACCCGGTTGATCACGTTCTCCACGGCCACGCGGGTCGGGCCGTTCTTCTTGCCGAGGTACTGCGGCTTCAGGTTCTCCGCGGTGGCGGCGAAGATCTGGCCGGTCGGCGCGTTGGTGAAGAATTCCTTCTTGTAGTCGAGCACGTTCGGGTCCTTGTAGAGCGCCGGCTGCGAGGGCAGGTTGCCGACCGTCTTGAAGACCTCGATCTGCTGCTCGGGCTGGATCAGCCACTCGACGAACTTGTACGCCTCGTCGACGTTCTTGCCCTGCTTGGGGATGGTCCACCAGGAACCGCCCCAGTTACCGCCGCCGCCCGGGATCGCGGCGATGTCCCACTTGCCGGCCTGGTTCGGCGCGGTCTTCTGGATGTGACCGAGCATCCACGCCGGGCAGGCGAGGACGGCGAACTGGTCCTTGGTGAAGCCCTGGTCCCAGTTCGGCTGGAAGCTGGCCAGGTTGGCCGAGATGCCGGAGTCGAGGGCCTTGGTGGCCACGTCGAACGCGACCTTCGGGCCGCCCTCCATCTGGAGCTGCTCCTGCTCGTTGTAGAAGCCGACCGGCTGCTGCGAGAGGACCGGGTTGAACAGGTTGGTGGCCGAGTCGACGAACTTCTTCTTCGTCTTGTCGGTGTAGGTCTTGCCGGTGGCCAGGAACGCGTCCCAGGTCGGCCAGAGCTTCGAGACGGCGTCCCGGTCGGTGGGCAGGCCGGCCGCCTTGAACAGGTCGGTCCGGTAGCACATGGCCAGGCCGCCGACGTCGGTGCCGAGACCGATCTGCTTGCCGTCGGCCGACTTCGAGGCCGCCCACTTCCACGGCAGGTACTTCGACTCGAGCGCGCCGGCGCCCTTGTCGGTCAGGTTCACGAACTGGTCGGCCTGGCTGCGGAACTGAACGATGAAGCCCTCGTCGACCGCCGAGATGTCCGGCGCGCCGGAGCCGGCGACCAGCTTCTTCTGCAGGTCCTCGTGCTGGGCGTTGTACTCGCCCGAGTTCAGCACGATCTTGACGTTGGGGTGGTCCTTCTCGTATTTGGCCTTGAGCGCGTCCAGGCCCATGTCGCCCCAGAAGTTGACCTTCAGGGTGATCTGCCCGTCGCCGCTGCTGGAGTTGTTGCCCTCCAGCGCCTGGCCACTGCAACCGGTTATCGCCAGCGCGGCCACGAGGCCGGCGGCGCCCACGCGCAGGGCGCGGCGTCCGAACTGTTCCATGTCATTTCCTCCGCAAGGAGATCCGCATCACTGAACCGGGTAAGTTGGGGGAACCGTAAGCCCGGCTTTCAGCGGTGTCAATAGCCGGTTACGGGCGCGCTCCCAGTACGTATCAAGCCGGATTTTTCGGACGGGCAGAAATCGACGGTTTACATCACGAGCCGTGTGCCGTAACACTTAACCGATCAAGCGAGCGTTCAGCGAGGGTCCAGCGTCGAGGGAGCCCGGCGGCCACTGCGCCGCGCCCGATAAGCTCGGCGGCAGTGGGGACAGAGGAGATTGAGTGAAGCGGCCCACCATCGCCGACATCGCACGGCGGGCCGGCGTGTCCAAGGGCGCCGTGTCGTATGCCCTCAACGGCCAGCCCGGCGTCTCCGAGGCGACCCGCAAGCGCATCCTGTCGATCGCCGAGGAGATCGGGTTCAACGCCAACAGCGCGGCCCGGGCCCTCTCCGGCGCCCGCGCCCGTGCCGTCGGTCTCACCCTGTGCCGCCCCGCCCGGATCCTCGGCATCGAGCCCTGGTTCATGGGGCTGATCAGCGGTTTCGAGGCCGAGCTGGGCGCCCGCTCGTATGCGTTGACCCTCCAGGTGGTGGCCACCCCCGAGCAGGAGGTCGAGGTCTACCGCCGCTGGTGGGGTGAGCGCCGGATCGACGGCGTGATCGTCACCGACATCCGCGAGGACGACATCCGCATCCCGGTCCTCCAGCAGCTCCAGCTACCGGCGGTGGTGATCGGCGGCCCCGGCGACACCGGCCCGATCGCGCAGATCTGGTCCGACGACGCGGGCGCCATCACCGAGGCCGTGCGTTACCTGGTCGCTCTCGGCCATCACAAGATCGCCCGGGTCAGCGGCGTGTCCGACCTGCTGCACACGCAGAACCGGACGAAGGCCTTCGAGAACGTCTGCGCCGCCCTCGGGCTGGACAACGCGATCACCATCCCGGCCGATTACACGGGCGAGGAGGGCAGCCGCGCCACCCGGCGGCTCCTGATCGGCGGCGATCGGCCCACCGCGATCATCTACGACAACGACGTGATGGCGGTCGCCGGCCTGGCCGTCGCCCAGGAGATGGGGCTCTCCGTCCCCGGCGACCTGTCCATCGTGGCCTGGGACGACTCACCGCTGTGCAGCCTCGTGCATCCGCCGCTCACCGCGCTCAGCCGGGACATCTCAGCCTATGGGGCACAGGCCGCCCTGGAGCTGCTGAACGCGATCGACGGCCGCACCGTGGGCAACGTCGAGGCGGGCCGGGTGCACCTCACCCCGCGCGGGAGCACCGCACCGCCACGCTAGCGCCGGTGGCTGTCCAGGTATGCCTCGACCCGTTCGGCGGGACCGGGATGACCCAGCGCGAACCCCTGGCCGTACCGGCAGCCGGACTCCTTGGCCCGGGCGATGTCGTCGTCCGACTCCAGCCCCTTGGCGACGATGTCCAGTCCGAGCCGGCGACCGAGACTGACCACCACGTCGACCACCGATCGGTCGGACATCAACGCCGGGCTCAGCTTCAGCATGTCCACCGGCAGCCGCCGCAGGTGCGACAGGGACGTCTGGCCCGAGCCGAAGTCGTCGAGCGCCGCCTTCACCCCGAGTTTCCGTAGCCCGGCCAGGGCGGCCACGATCGCCGGCACGTCCTCGTCGATCCATGTCTCGGCCACCTCGACGACCAGCCGCTCCGGGGCCAGGCCGTGCCGGCGCAGGGTCGCGCCCACCTGCTCCGGGAACCGGGCGGTCAGCAGCTCCCGCGGGCCGACGTTCACCGACAGCCAGAACTCGTCGCCCACCGCCCATCCGGCCAGGCGGCGGCAGGACTCCTCCAGCACCCATTCGTCCAGCTCGGCGGTGATCCCCAGCGCCGCCGCGATCGGCAGCAGCTCCTTCGGCGGGATCGGGCCCAGCTCCGGGTGCCGCCAGCGCAGCAACGCCTCCACTCCGGCCGGGCGGCCGTCGGCCAGCCCGGAGACCGGCTGGAACACCAGGTCCAGCTCACCCCGGGCGGCCGCGCCGAGCAGCTGCTGTTCCAGCTCCATCCGGCGGTGCAGCTGGATCTCGACGTCCGGGTCGTACCACTCCACCCGGTCCCGGCCCAGTTGGCAGGCGCGCTGCCGGGCCAGGTCGGCGTGCCGCAGCACCTCGTCCGAGTCGGCGCCGCCGGCCAGCTCGGCCAGGCCCACGCTGGTGTGCAGGTCGACAGTCGCGCCGGGCAGCGGGTACGGCTCGGCCAGCTTGGTGACGATCCGGCTGGCCAGGGCGTAGGCGGGCACCGACGAATCCGGGGTGAGCACCGCGAACTCGTCACCACCGAGCCGGGCCGCCACGTCGTCGCCGCCGATCAGGGCCCGCAGCCGACGGGCCACCTCGATCAGCACCGCGTCGCCCACCTCCCGGCCCCGGGCGTCGTTGATCTCGGCCAGCCCGTGCAGGTCGATCACCAGCAGGGTCCCGCGCCGGCCCGGCTGCCGGCGCAACGCGAGCAGGTCCCGCATCAGTGCCTGCCGGTTCGCGAGGCCGGTCAGCTGGTCCAGGTAGGAGAGGCGGTGCAGGGTGCGTTCCAGATGTCGACGTTCCCCCACATCGCGTACGTGTACGACGAGCGCCGCCACCTCAGGGACCCGGCGCAGGTCGGAGATGGTCGACTCGGTGTCCCGCCACATCTCGGCGCCGTCCCGCAACCGGGCGCTGACCAGCACCGGCGGGCCGCCCTCGGGCTCACCGGCGAGCACCGACCCGATCACCGCGAGCGCGTCCACCACGTCGTCCGGGTGGATCAGCTCACGGAACCCCCGGCCGAGCACCTCCTGGTCCCGCAGCCCGAACAGGCGCGCCGCCGCCGGTGACTGCCAGCGGACGGTCAGCCGCTCGTCGAGCACCAGGGTCAAGTCGGTCGCGCCGGCCACCAGGGAACGGAAATGCGCCTCGGTGACCCGCAACCGCCCGGCGTACCGGCGGATGTCACGGACCACCAGCAGCTCCCGGACGACGAGCACACTGACCATCACGAGACCGAAAACGATCGCCTCGGTGCCGAACTCCTCGACGGCCAGCAGATGCCAGATCGCGGCCACCACGCCCACCGCGGCCGGCACCGCCAGCAGCGGATAACTGGCCAGGTACTGATCCGGGTTGCGCGGCTCCAGCGGCGGGAGCGGCAGGCCCCGGCGCGAGCCGCCCCACGCCGAGGCGCTCAGCCCGGCCACCACGCCCAGGCCGGCCAGCAGCGCCGCCGGGCCGGTCGCCTCGAACGCCAGCACGGCCAGGCAGAACATCACCAGCGAGGTGCCCGCCCCGCACCAGGCGGACGCCCGCGGGCGGGGCCGGGCCCGCAGCACGATCACCGTGACGATCGCGATGCCACCCGCGGCGATCAGCAGCGCCGGGACCGCGTCGGGGCGGTTCGACGCCGCCGGGACCAGGTAGATCGCGAAACCCAGGCTGACACCGAGACCGACCCCGTCGTACGCCCGCCGCAGCCGGACCACCCAGTTGCTCGCCGCGCCGGGCAGCAGCGACGTGCCGGCCACGAAACAGGCCGCGGCGACGGCCAGACCGGTGGTGATCCAGGCGGACGGGTGCGCCGGCGCCCACCACGGGACCAGCCCGGTGAGCCCGGTGACGAGGGCGCCCATACCGACCAGGCCGGCGCCCCGGCACGAGGCGAAAGCCTTCTCGGCACGGTGCAGCGCCAGGGCGGCGCGGATGAGGACGGCGCCCGCACACAGACCGGCGGCGCCGATCGCCCCCGCGAGCAGCACGGCGATCATCGACGAGTCCTCTGCTTCAGGGAACTGCACCGGGTCAACGACGGTCCCCGGATCGGGTTACGGCACGGCGTGTCGTCGTCCCACGAACGGATCGTCGACCATCCAGCGATGACGGTCAACTGCTGCCGGTCCGGCACGACCGCCGGCCGGAGCGGGTGGGAGGATGGGAGACGTGAGCAGTAGCCCCGTTCTCCGCGTCCGCAAATCCGGCGCCGTGCTGGTCGCCGCGTTGATCGCGCTCGTCGGCACGATGCCGGTCGCCGGCTCCTCCTGGGCTCTGAGCCCGCTCTTCCTGATCCCGATCGCGGTCCTGGTGTGGGCGTGGCGGGCCGGCACCGACGTCTACCCCGAGGAGCTGCGGGTCCGCGCCCTCTTCGGCGGCAGCCGGGTCCCGTTCGCCCGGATCACCGAGCTCGCGCCGGACGAGCGCGGCCGCGTCTCGGCGCTGCTCGACAACGGCAACGTCATCCGGCTCACCGGCGTGACCCGGGAGAATCTGCCGCGGGTGCTGGAGGCGAGCGGCCACCCGGTCGGGGCCGGTCAGCGGGACGCCGCCGATCAATGAGCCGGTTCTGTCAGACGGCGCGGCTACCCTGGTCGGCATGACCGGAGGGGGTGGTTGGGCCGTGCGATTCCGCCGGAGCCGTGCCATGGCCGCGAGTTCGGTGGCCCTGCTGGCGCTGACCGCCGGGTGCAGCTTCGGGCCACCCGGGCCGGACCAGGCCGGTTCCCCGCCCAACCTGCCCCGCCCGTCGGCCGCGCCGACCGCCGGCGGTGACGACGCCTCCCGCGAGCTGGCGATCACCGTGCTGGCGAAGAATCTGGAGATCCCCTGGGGCATCGCGTTCCTGCCCGATGGCGGCGCGGTGGTCACCGAGCGAGACACCGCCCGCATCCTGAAGGTCGGACCCGAGTCGACCTCGGGCGGCCTCAAGGTCACCGAGCTGCGGCGGCTCAACGAGGTCCGCGCCGCCGGTGACGGTGGCCTGCTCGGCATCGCCGTCTCCCCCGGCTACAAGACCGACAAGACGTTGTTCGTCTACTACTCCACCGATCACGACAACCGGATCGGCAAGCTGGTCGGCGAGGGCCAGTTGGAGCCCATCCTCACCGGTATCCCCCGGTCGGCCGAGCACAACGGCGGCGCCCTGGCCTTCGGCCCGGACGGGTTCCTCTACGCCGGCACCGGCGACGGGACGCCCGCCGGCAGCCAGGCGCAGAGCGCCAAGAGCCTCGGCGGCAAGATCCTGCGGATCACCACGGCCGGCAAGCCGGCGCCCGGCAACCCGGTCAAGACCTCCCCGGTCTGGACCTCCGGTCACCGCAACGTGCAGGGCCTGACCTGGGACAAGACCAAGAGGATGTATGCGACTGAGCGCGGCCAGACGGTCAGCGCCGAGCTCAACGTGGTGGTGAAGGGTAAGAACTACGGCTGGCCCAAGGCCGACGGCGAGAGCACCGACGCCAAGTTCACCAATCCGCTGGCCTCCTGGCCCGACGAGACGTCGTCCTGCGCCGGGGTGGCCGTCCTGGAGAGCATGGTCGCCACCGCCTGCCTGCTCGGCCAGCGGCTCCAGTTGCTCGACGTGACAGCCACCGGCACCGTGCTGGGCAGCCCGCTGGAGTTGCTGACCGGCGAGTTCGGACGGCTTCGAGCCGTGGTCACCGCACCGGACGGATCATTCTGGGTGGGCACCTCCAACCAGGAGGACGCCGGCAGTCCCGGCCCGGAGGATGATCGGGTCCTCCGGCTGGTCTTCTCCGACGGCGGCGCCGGCCGGAGTTGACGGCCATGACTGTTTCGTCCCGAGCCCGATAGGGCAGGTGAGGCCCCGATGACAGAAGAGCTGCCCTCATGGCGACAGCGGTGGCGCCCGGCCATCGATTCTCTTCGGCAGGCCCTCACCTTCTCCGGCCGGATGTTCCGGCACGACTCGGCCCGGCGGGCCCTCTCCTTCCCCGGCCGGGCGTTCAGGCACAGCTCGGCCCGGCGGGCCCTCGCCTTTCCCGGCCGGATGTTCCGGCACCACTGGACCCGGCGGGCCTTCGCCTTTCCCGGCCGAGTGTTCCGGCACGACTGGGCCCGGCGGGCCTTCGCTTTTCCCGGCCGGGTGTTCCGGCATCGCTGGGCCCGGCGGGTGCGGGTGGGGACGGCTGTCGGGCTCATCGGAGTGGCCGGCGCCCTCATCGGGGTGATGCTGTTCGCGCGGGCCGACATCAACGTGGGGCCGTTCAGCGCCGAGATGTCGGTCGTGCCGTCGGTCACCGGCGGCACCGAGATCAACATCCCGCCGCTCGGGTCCCTGCATCTGGACAGTCACCGTGGCCCGGTCCACCTGCGGGTCGCTCTCGGCTCCCTGGACCAGAGCCGCACCGAGGCGCTCATCGACAACCCGTCGGCGATCAGCTCGGCCGGTGACCGGGCAGTCGACGAGGTGGTCGCCGGGGTGTCCCGGCTCGGGCTGCGCACCATGGGCCTGGCCGTGCTCGGCGCGCTGCTGCTGGCCGCGCTGACCTTCCGCGACATGCGGCGCACCGCTGCGGCCGGGGTGACCGCGCTGGTCGTCACCGGCGGCAGCCTCGGCCTGGCCGCCGGCACCCTGCGCCCCGACTCGATCAGCGAGCCACGCTACGAGGGCCTGCTGGTCAACGCGCCGGCCGTGGTCGGTGACGCCAGGCGGATCGCCGACAACTACGGGCGGTATGCGGAGCAGCTCCAGACCATCCTCGGCAACGTCAGCCGGGTCTACTCGACCATCTCGGCGCTGCCCGTCTACGAGCCGGCCGGCAACACCACCCGTCTGCTGCACGTCTCCGACCTGCATCTGAACCCGGCGTCATGGGGCCTCATCCGGACCGTCGTGGAGACCTTCGAGATCGACGCGGTGATCGACACGGGCGACATCGTCGACTGGGGCAGCAGCGCCGAGACCGGCTACGTGTCGTCGATCCCGTCGATCCAGGTGCCGTACATCTACGTGCGCGGCAACCACGACTCGGCCGCCATCCAGGCCGCCGTCGCCGCCCAGAGCAACGCGGTCGTCCTCGACAACGGCCTCACCGAGATCGACGGGCTGACCATCGCCGGCATCGGCGACCCGCAGTTCACCCCGGACAAGAGCGAGACCAACGAGGCGGGTGACGAGTCCGGCCCCGAACTGCTGACCACCGCCGGGGAGAATCTCGCCCAGACGATCCGCGGCTCCGGCAAACAGGTCGACATCGCCCTGGTGCACGACCCGGCGATGGCACAGCCGCTGTCCGGCCTGGTCCCGCTGGTCCTCGCCGGTCACCAGCACGCCCGCTCGGTCGCCATGCTGCCCGCGCCGGCCCCGCCCACACCCGACCCGTCGGCGTCGGCCTCCCCCGCCCCGTCCCCGTCGGCGCTCGCCCTGATCCAGCCCGCGGTCCCGACCCGGCTCATGGTGGAGGGCTCCACCGGCGGCGCCGGCCTGCGCGGCCTGGAACACGAGGACCCGACCCCGCTGAGCCTGTCGGTCCTCTACTTCGACGAGAAGCGCGAGCTCAAGGCCTACGACGACATCCAACTCGGCGGAACCGGCCAGTCCAACGTGGAGATGCAGCGAAACGTGATCGGCCTCGAGGACGCGGCCACCCCGACACCCACCCCTTCCACCTCATAGGGCGACTGCCCCCTCGCCACCCGCGGCCCGCCACCTTCCACGACCCGCCCCTCCGCGGACCGCCACCCTCCGCGGACCGCTACCTTTCCCCGCCGCCTTCTGCGGCCCGCCACCTTCCGCGTGATCTTGTTATGTTGCGCCTGGCTGTGAAGCGACTTCAGGGCTTTCGCCGGCCCCGGGGTCGATTCCTCTGCTGTGCGAGGTTTCCCACCCAGCCTTCGCGCTATCGCAACGGGTCACGCATGCAACTAGGACGTCGGGTCGCGGCGGGAATGTCACATTCGCAGAGGATTCATCCCCGGCCAGCCGGGGCAGATCTTGCACGTTTATCCACCTTCGCGGCGATCTTGCATGGTTCTTCATGTCTGGGCATGTTTTTTCGTGCAAGGTCCACTACGCCGGGGAGACCTTGCAGCCTTCTTCATGTTGGGGGGCGGAAAGGGCTGCAAGATCGGCGCGAGCATGAAAAGTCGTGCAAGATCCGAGGGCGGCGAGGCGTAGGCGGCGAGGCGCTACCGGCCGAGGCGGCGCGGGGCGAGGCGGCGCGGGGCGAGGCCGCGCGGGTCGAGGCCGCGCGGGTCGAGGCGGCGCAGGGCGAGGCGGCGCAGGGCGAGGCGGCGCAGGGCGAGGCGTTAGCGGTTGAGGCGGCGTAGGTTGAGGAGCAGGGTGCCGCTGTCCAGGCCCTCGGGGTCGATCTCGATCGTGTATGTGCCCGCCGAGGAACTGAACGCCAGGACGGCGGTGGGTTTCGCGGCGGTCATCGTGGCGTCCACCACGTCCAGGCCGGCTGGGGTCCGTACCCGCAGAAGGGTGTTGGATTTTGTGGTCAAGGTTTCCGGACGGGCCGTCAACTGGAACTGCTCGGCCTCGGCGGCGTGGAAGGTGACGTAGGCGCGCTCGCCCGGCTGACCGAAAGTGATCCGCGCCGGCTTGCCCGGGGTCAGGGTGGCGGTCACCGAGCCGGTCAGCTGCACCGTCACGGTGCCGGTCCGATCGGTGTCCGGGTTGACCTCGATGGTGTGCCGGCCGGTTTCGGTGACGTCGAAGTCCAGCGTCCGGTAGTCGGATTCGTAGCCGACCGCCCCCGACATGTTCAGTTCACCGGACGGGCCACGGACGTCGAGGTAGGTGTACTCGTCCTTGGACAGGGTTCCGCGCCGGGCCACCACGGTGAGGTGCTGCCCGGCGGTGGCCTGGAAGGTCAGAAACGCGCGTTCGCCCGGACGGCCGATGGTCACCGTCCGGGCCGGGCCGCGCAGAGTCACCGTGCCGGTGGCCGCTCCGGCCAGGCTGACCAGCAGCGTTCCGCGGTCCTTGGCGGTGCGGGGGTTGATCCGCACGGTGTACGACCCGGCCGCCGGCGCGGTGAAGTCGACGCTGACGCTGGCCCACGTGACGATCAGCGTGCCCTCGGCCACCGTCCTGCCGTCGCGGACGATCGTCAGGTCGGTGTTGTCGACGGCGGTCAGGCTCCGGCGCTGGGCGAGCACGGTGAGGCGCTGACCGGCGGTGGCCTGAAAGCGCAGGGTGGCCGGCCCCGTCAGGTCGAGCAGGATGCCGGGACCGCCGACGGTGAGCTGCCGGTCGGCCGGGCGGGCCGCGGCGGAGGCTGCCGATCCGTACGCCGGAGCCGATGATCCGACGGCCAGAACGGTCGCCAGCGCGACGGCGAGCCGGAAGCGACGGGAAGCCGCGGAGTGCACTGCCACCGGGGCAGATTAGGCCGTTCATGCTGCGAATTCGGAGGTAACGCGGCAAATTCCACCCGGCGCGGGAAAAGGCGGATGCCGTCGAGATCGAAGATCAACTATCGTGACGCGGCCACTTCTCCAACGGGGGTATCCATGAGCGACAGTCCACCCGGGTCCATCAGCCCGTCACGCGCCTGGGAACTGGGCACCGGCGCCCTCCTGCTGGCCATCGCCGGGGCAGGGGGCTTCGTCATCACCTCGCTCGTCCTCGCCGCGGTCCTGATCTCGTTCCTGCGCAGCGACGACGTCGACCCGCCACCCCTTGCGAACTGGATCATCGAGGAGGCGGACACCGTCGTCGGGATCGAGGTGCTCGGCTTCGTTCTGACCATCGTGTACATCATCGGCTTCTTCGTCTGGCGGAGCCGGACCCGGGCCCTGGTCCGCGGGTTCGGAATCGACCCGAAGAGCCTGACCAAACACCCTGGTGTCACGACGTGGGCCGTCGCCTCCATCATGTCCTACTGCCTGGGGCGGGCGGCGAACGTGAACGACACCCAAAGCCTCGACGGCGTCACCGGCCTCCTTCACCTGGCCACCTTCGCAGGTGTGCTGCGTCTCGTCGGCCTGGCCAGTCTCGCGGTCGGGATCGTCGGCATCCGTCGCCGGGTTCACATGTCGCTGGCTTACCATCTACCGGTCTTCACGCCACCTCCGGCCTACGCGATGGCGCCGGCCGCCCAACCGGACCCGGTGTCGCCGCCGGCCCCGGCACGTGACGTCCCCGGAATCGACGGTCTGCCCTACGCGGACGAGGACTTCTGGCACCGGGTCCGGCAGGCCGCCACCGGCGCCGACCTGGCGCTCCTGGAGACCAGCGGGCCGAACACGCACCGCTGGGTGCTGGTCCCGGCCGATCAGGACCCGGCCGCGGTACGCGACAGCCTGGCCCCGGGCTCAGCGATCACCGTCTTCACCGAGCCGCCCGCCCGGCGCCCGACGACCGGATACCGGCCGGCTGCGGCAGCCGAATACCACGGGCTGTTGGAGAGCGCGGTGACCGGAGCACTCTGGTACCAGTCGGTCACGCCGCGGCGCCTGACGGGATTCCTGGACCGGGCCGAGACCGGCGGGCGCTGGGCGCTCTACCCGGTCGACGACCCGAACTCCCTGACCGCGCGTCTGCCCTGAAAGAAGCCCGGCCGCCTGCCTGGCCTGAAAGCCCGGCCGCCCGCCCGGTCTGGAGAGCCCGGCCGCCCGCCTGGCCTGAAACACCCCTGGAACGAGCACGACGCCCGCCCCTGAGTAATGGGAGCGGGCGTCGACCGTACAACCTAGGAAAGCCGGGCCAGGATGAGCTCGCGGACGGTCTTGGCGTCCGCCTGGCCTCGCGTGGTCTTCATGACCGCGCCCACCAGGGCGCCGGCCGCGGCGACCTTGCCGTCACGAATCTTGTCGGCGATGTCGGGGTTGGCGGCGATCGCCTCGTCGACGGCCGCGGTGAGCGCGCCGGTGTCGTTGACCACCTCGAGCCCGCGGGCGGCCATCACCTCGGCCGGGTCGCCCTCGCCGGCGACGACGCCCTCCAGGACGGTCCGGGCGAGCTTGTCGTTGAGCTTGCCCTCGTCGACCAGCTTCTGCAGCGCGGCGACCTGGGCCGGGGTCGCGCCGACGGCGGACAGCTCGATGTCGAGCTCGTTGGCGCGGCGGGCCAGCTCGCCCATCCACCACTTGCGGGCGCCGGCCGGGGACGCGCCCGCAGCGATGGTCTCCTCGATCAGGTCGACCGCGCCGGCGTTGGCCACCGACTGCATGTCCAGCTCGGAGATGCCCCAGTCCTCGCGGAGGCGGGCCCGCTTGGCGCTGGGCCGCTCCGGCAGCTCGGCCTTGAGCTGGGCGACCCACGCCGGGTCGGGCGCGATCGGCACGAGGTCGGGCTCGGGGAAGTAGCGGTAGTCGGTGGCGGTCTCCTTGGAGCGGCCCGGGCGGGTGTCGCCGGTGGTCTCCTGGAAGTGCCGGGTCTCCTGGAAGATCCGGGTGCCGACGTCGAGCAGGCCGGCCTGCCGGATGACCTCGGAACGGACCGCACGCTCGACCGAGCGCAGCGAGTTCACGTTCTTCGTCTCGGTACGGGTGCCCCACTCCTCGCCCGGCAGGTTCAGTGAGGTGTTGACGTCGCAGCGCAGCGAACCCTGCTCCATGCGGACGTCGGAGACGCCGAGGGAGCGGATGATGTCGCGCAGCTCGGCGACGTAGGCCTTGGCGATCTCGGGAGCCAGCGCGCCGAGCCCGGGGACCGGCTTGGTGACGATCTCGACGAGCGGGATGCCGGCCCGGTTGTAGTCGACCAGCGACTCGGTGGCGCCGTGGATGCGACCGGTGGCCCCGCCGACGTGCAGGGTCTTGCCGGTGTCCTCCTCGATGTGCACCCGCTCGATGCCGATCCGGTACTCCTTGCCGTCGACGACGACGTCCACGTAACCGTCGACGCAGAGGGGCTCGTCATACTGCGAGGTCTGGAAGTTTTTCGGCATGTCCGGGTAGAAGTAGTTCTTCCGGGCCATCCGGCACCACTCGGCGATGTCACAGTTGAGCGCGAGGCCGATCCGGATGGTCGCCTCGATGGCCGCGCCGTTCATCGCGGGCAGCGCGCCGGGCAGGGCGAGGCACACCGGGCAGACCTGAGTGTTCGGCTCGGCGCCGAAGTCGGTCTTGCAACCGCAGAACATCTTGGTCTGCGTGCCCAGCTCGACGTGCGTCTCCAGGCCGATCACCGTCTCGTAACGGCTGGTGGCGTCTTCGTAGGACGGCAGCGCGATGGTCGTCATGTGCGTGCGGCTCCGGCTTCAAGGACATCGGGTCAGGAGCCAAGCCTAGTCGCCCGGTCTGACAGACTTTGCATCCGCCCAGGAAGATCTACCGCATGCGCCGCACCTCGACCGTCGCCGCACTGGCCGCGACACTCCTCATCACCGGCTGCACGAAAGCCGACGAAGACAAGCCCGCGCCCACGAAGTCGACCGCCGGCGAGGTGAAGATCGACTACAGCCCCTGGGCGGCGGGCCGGTCCACGCCGGTGGCCGACAAGCTCTACCCGGAGAAGGGCAACCCCGGCCTGGACGTCCTGCACTACGGGCTGGAGCTGGACTGGAAGCCGGACACCAGGGTCCTCACCGGCACGGCCACCCTGCGGATCCGGCCGGTCGCCGACGCGAGCGAGATCAAGCTGGACTTCACCGGGCTCACCGTCGACAAGGTCACCGTCGACGAGAAGGCGGCCACCGGCACGGTCGAGAAGGAGAAGCTGGTCGTGCCCACCGCGGTCACCGCGGACCAGCCGGTGACGCTGACCGTCGCCTACCACGGCACCCCGAAACAGGTGGAGATGCCGTCGCACCGCGGCGACGCGTCCGAGGGCATCGGCATGCGGTCGTCGAAGGACGGCGTGCTCTGGACGATGCAGGAGCCGTGGGGCGCGCTCACCTGGTACCCGGTCAACGAGCACCCGTCCGACGAGGCGCTCTACGACCTGGCGGTGACCGTTCCGCAGGGCTGGGCGGCGGCCGCGAACGGCACACCCGGCAAGGTCGAGGGGAACACCTACCACTACTCCAGCGCGGATCCGGTGGCGGCGTATGTGACCACCCTGGCGGTCGACAAGTACAAGAAGATCGAGCAGACCGGGCCGCACGGGCTGAAGATCACCAACTTCGTGATGCCGAGGAGCGACGACCGCTACCTCAGCACCCTGAAGAAGACGCCGAAACTGATCGAGTGGCTGGAGGAACGGTTCGGGCCGTACCCGTACCCCTCGGCTGGCGCTCTGATGAACGGCTCGATATCGGCCATGGAGACGCAGCAGATGCTGAGCATGGGCCGGGAGGCGTTCAAGTCGAGCGACCTCAAGGAGTTCGAGGCGGTGCTCGTACACGAGTACGCCCACCAGTGGTTCGGCAACGCGGTCACCCCGGCGACCTGGACCGACCTGTGGCTCAACGAGGGCTTCGCCACCTACGTGCAGAACCTCTACGAGCAGGAGTTGTACGGGTTCGACGACGCCTACCTGGAGAAGTACCTGCGGGAGAGCGACGCCAAGCTGCGCAAGCGGGTCGGCCCGCCCGGCAAGCCGACCGCCGGCACGTTCGCCGAGAGCAACGTCTACATCTGCCCGGCGGCCATGCTCAAGGAGCTGAACGACGCGCTCGGTGACAAGAAGTTCTTCGCGCTGGCCACTGCCTGGGTGGAGAAGAACCGCAACACCAACCAGGACCGGGCGTCGTTCACCGCTTTCGTGAACGCGGAAACCGGCAAGGACTTCACCAAGCTGATCGACGCCTGGCTGGACTCGCCGACGACCCCCGCGTGAGGTCGCGAGGGGGCCGACCGGCCCCCTCGCAACACGTCAGAGCGCCGGCGGGGTGAAGGTGCCGACCGCCGACTCCAGGGCGGCGGCGACCCGGTACATCCGGTCGTCGGCCATGGTCGGGGCCATGATCTGGAAGCCGACCGGCAGGCCCTCGGAGAGACCGCACGGGACCGAGATGGCCGGGCCGCCGTACAGGTTCGTCGGGATGGTGAACAGGTCGGCGAGATACATCTGGTACGGGTCGCTGGTCCGCGACCCGAACGGGAACGCCACGAACGGGGTGGTCGGCGAGACCAGCACGTCCACCTGCTCGAACGCGGCCTGGAAGTCCCGGGTGATCAGGGTCCGGACCTTCTGCGCCTGACCGTAGTAGGCGTCGTAGTAGCCACTCGACAGCGCGTAGGTGCCGAGGATGATGCGCCGCTTGACCTCAGGGCCGAAGCCCTCGTCACGGGTCAGCGACATGACCTCCTCGAGCGACCGGTTGCCGTCGTCGCCGGAGCGCAGGCCATACCGCACGCCGTCGAAGCGGGCCAGGTTCGACGAGCACTCGCTCGGCGCGATCAGGTAGTAGGCCGGCAACGCGTACTGGAAGTTGGGGCAGGACACCTCGACGACCTCGGCGCCCAGCTTGACCAGGGCCTCCAGTGACTCCCGGAACGCGGCGGTCACGCCGGGCTCGGAGCCGTCGCCGGCGAACTCCTTGACCAGGCCCAGCTTGACCCCGGTCAGGTCGCCGCTCGCGCCCAGGCGGGCGGCGGCCACCACGTCCGGCACCGGCTGCGGGATCGAGGTCGAGTCGCGCGGGTCGTGGCCGGCGATCACCGCGTGCAGCAGGGCGGTGTCCTCGACGGTGCGGCCGCAGGGGCCGGGGGTGTCCAGCGAGGACGAGAAGGCGATCAGGCCGTAGCGGGACGTGCCGCCATACGTCGGCTTGGCGCCGACCGTGCCGGTGACCGCGCCGGGCTGGCGGATCGAGCCGCCGGTGTCGGTGCCGATCGCGAGCGGCGCCTCGTAGGCCGCGAGGGCGGCCGCCGAGCCGCCACCCGAGCCACCCGGGATACGGCCCAGGTCCCACGGGTTGTTGGTCGGGCCGTAAGCGCTGTACTCGGTGGAGGAGCCCATCGCGAACTCGTCCATGTTGGTCTTGCCGAGGATCGGCATACCGGCTGCCTTGAGCCGCTCGACGATCGTCGCGTCATACGGCGGCTTCCAGCCCTCCAGGATCTTGGAGGCGGCCGTGGTCGGGATGCCCTTGGTGGTCACCACGTCCTTGACGGCGATCGGCACACCGGCCAGCGGCCCGGTGATCTCGCCCCGGTCGACGGCCGCGGCAGCCGCGAGCGCGCCCTCACGGTCGACGTGCAGGAACGCGTGGACCCGCTCGTCCACAGCGGCGATGCGGTCCAGGTGAGCGGTCGCCACCTCGACGGCGGAGACCTCCTTCTTACCGATCAGCGAAGCCAGCTCAGCGGCGGAAAGCCTGGTCAGGTCACTCACAGGTCAGTCCTCCTCGTCCAGGATGCGCGGCACGCGGAAGCGGCCCTCGTAGGCGTCCGGCGCGCCGGACAGCGCCGCGTCCTGCGCCAGGCTCGGCGTGGGGACGTCCTCGCGATACACGTTGGTCAGCGGAACCGAGTGCGAGGTCGGCGGAATGTCCTCCGCGGCCACCTCACCGACCCGGGCGACCGACTGGAGGATCACGTCGAGCTGACCCGCAAAGCGGTCGAGCTCCTCCTCGGTCACGGCGAGCCGCGACAGGCGCGCCAGGTGCGCTACCTCTTCGCGGGAGATGGCGGCCATCCTGCCCCCTCGTTGTTCGACGTTTTAGATGTGCCCACAGAGTCTATTTCGCCGCGAATCCCGGGTCGGACCGGGCGGTACCGACCCAGCCAGTCGCGCAGATCCGCGGCGGGCATCGGCCGGGCGTGGAACCAGCCTTGCGCGGTGTGACAGCCGGCGGCGGCCAGCAGACGCCAGGTCACCTCATCCTCCACACCTTCCGCGACGGCACGGAGGCCGAGGGCCTCGGCCAGACCGACCACCGATCGTACGATCGCCGCGTCCCCGGAATCGCCGGCCATCCCGAGCACGAACGAGCGGTCGATCTTGACCTCGGACAGCGGCAGCCGGCGCAGGTGCTGGAGTGACGAGTAGCCGGTGCCGAAGTCGTCCAGCGAGATCGCCACCCCCATCCGGGACAGCCTGGTGGTCGTCTCCAGCACCCGATGCGGATCGGCCATCAGCGCGCTCTCGGTGATCTCCAGCTGCAACAGGTCGGCGGGCACGGCGTACCGGTCGAGGAGCGCGCCGACCCGGTCGGCGATGTCACCGGCGTGCAGGTCACGGGCGCTCACGTTGACCGCGGCCCGCAGTGGCGCCCCGGCGTCGCGCCACGTCGCCAGCTGGGCCACCACCTCCTCCAGCACCCGGGCGGTGAGCAGGCGCATCACCGGGGTCGGCTCGGCCGCCCGCAGCAGCTCCTCCGGCCCGATCGTGCCGCGTCGCGGGTGCCGCCAGCGCAGCAGCGCCTCCACCCCGACCACCTCGCCCGTCGCGATCGCGATCTGCGGCTGGTAGTAGAGGACTATCCCGTCGTCCGGCGGCTCCCGGCGCAGCGCCGTCCGCAGGTCGGCGACCAGGCTCAACCGGTCGGGGGTGTGCTTGGCCGCCTCCGGCCCGTGCACCGCCACCTGGTCGCCGCGCTGTTTCGCCTCGTACATCGCCGACTCCGCCTCGCGCAGCAGGGTGCTGCTGTCGCGGCGGCCGGACTGGAGCGCTATCCCGATCGAGGCGCTCAGCTCGACCGGGGTGCCGTCCAGCGGGAACGGGCGACTCAGCGCCTCAGCCAGGTGCTGGGCGATCCGCCGGGCCGACGCCGGGTCCTCGACCCGGGTGGCGAGCACCGCGAACTCGTCCCCGCCCAGGCGCACCACCAGGTCGTGGGCGGGCACCACCGCGGTGAGCCGGTCGGCGACCCGGGTCAGCAGCCGGTCGCCGGCCGCGTGGCCCAGCGCGTCGTTGACCGTACGGAACCGGTCGAGGTCGAGCAGCAGCAGCGCCCGCCGCCGGTCGGCCGGGCGCTCGGCCATCGCGGCCTGAAGGGCACGCCGGTTCGGCAGGCCGGTCAGCGGGTCGAACCGGGCGGCCCGCTCCGACTCGCCGGCCCAGCGGACCATCCGGTGCACGGCGTGCAGGGCCAGCAGGGCGAGCGGCAACAGGGCCGGGCTGACCAGGGCGGCGACCAGCACCACCGGGCCGAGCAGCAGCAGCGCGGCGGAAGCCAGCAGGTCGGCGTGCCCACGGCGGCGCCGGGCCGGCGCCCGTCCGTCCGAGGTGAGGCCGCGAACCAGGCCGGCGACCGCGTGGCGGGCGGTGATCCAGGCGACCGCCGCCACGCAGATGACCATGGCGTCCCACCAGTCGGGGCTCGGGTCGATGCGCAACCGCCCCAGGCCGGCGACTCCGGCTGCCGCGCCGAGCGCGGCCACGTGCTGGAGAGCCAGATGCACGGTACGCCGTAGCGTGTGCCGCATCCGGGCCCCGGCCACCGCGACCGCGACCAGTTGCACCGCGATCGCCGGGGCGGCGCCCCAGGCCAGCGCCACCGCGAAGGTGAAGCAGATCGACGGCAGGATCACCGCGCTGGCCCGGCGCCCGGGAACCACGTAGGGGCGGGCGTCGACCACCACCGCGAGCAGGGCCATGGCCCAGAACGCCGGTGGCAGCGCGTCGGCCGGTCCGAGCAGCAACAGCGCCAGGGCCGTGACGCCGGCCGAGGCCGTGGAGACGATCACCGTGCGCCGGTGCCGCCGGCCGTCCGTCCGTGGGCGAGCGGCATCCATGCGACCTCCACGATGGCCTCGATCACCAATCGCATACACCATAGATCCATATGGCGCTTTTTGCCTTAAAGCACCTATACGTAGTTAGAAGCCCCTAATCTCCTGAACGTCAGATCCGTCATGATTCACCCTTCCGGGGCGGCCTCGGCGACCGCGCGAGCCGCCTCCGGGCCGTCGGCCAGCAGCACGCCGAACCCGGCCTCGTCGAGCACCGGCACCTTGAGCGCCATCGCCTTGTCGTACTTGCTGCCCGGGTTCTCCCCGACCACCACGAACCCGGTCTTCTTCGACACCGTGCCGCTGACCTTGCCGCCCCGCGAGGTGATCTCCTCGGCTGCCTTGTCACGCGTGTAACCGGCCAGCGTGCCGGTCACCACCACGGTCAGGCCGTCCAGCGTGCGCGGGCCGGCCTCGACCCGCTCGTCGGCCATCACCACGCCGGCCGCCCGCCACTTCTGGACGATCTCGCGGTGCCAATCCACCGCGAACCACTCCCGCAGGCTCTGCGCGATCGTCGGCCCGACCCCCTCGACCTCGGCGAGCGGGTCGACGACCTTGGCGGCTCTCCGCTTGGCCACGGCCTCCTCCACGACCGCCTCAGCCGCGGCCGGCCCGGCTTCCGGGTCCGACTTTTCCGATAGATCGGAATCAGGAGAGACCGATTCCGAGCCGACCTCGGACGGCGACACGCCGGAAGCCGAGACGTCAGAAAGCAAGCCGTCGGAAAGCGAGGCGTCCGAGGTTGCGACGTCGGAGCTTCCGACGTCCGAAAGCGAGACGTCGGAAGACAAAACGCCCGGGTCCGAAACGGCGTCCACTGCCGACGTCCGATCGATGACCTCCTCGATCGCCGCCATCGAGCCGAACTCCAGCGCCAGCGCCCCCGCCGCATCCGGCCCGACATGCCTGATCGACAGCCCCCGCAGGATCCGGGCGAGCGGCCGCGACCTGGCCTCGGCCAGGCTGGCCAGCATCTTGGCGGCGTTCGCGCCGAGCGTGCCGTCCTTCTTCACGAAGAACGGGGCCCGCAGCAGATCCTCCGCGGTGAGGTTGAACAGGTCACCCTCGTCGAAGATCACCCCGGAGTCGATCAGCGCCCGCGCCGATTTCTCCCCCAGTACGTCGATGTCGAGCACGTTGCGATGGCCGACATAGGTCAGCCGCTCCCGGCGCTGACCCAGGCAGTAACGCGAATTCGGGCACCTGATGTCGATGTCGCCCTCCTTGGCCGGCGCCAGCGGGGTGCCGCAGTCGGGGCACTCGGCCGGCATCACGAACGCCCGCGCATCGGCCGGCCGCAGCTCCAGCACCGGCCCGAGGATCTCCGGAATGACGTCACCGGCCTTGCGCAGCACCACGGTGTCGCCGATCAGCACGCCCTTACGGACCACCTCCTGCGCGTTGTGCAGGGTGGCGAACTCGACCTCGGACCCGGCCACCACGACCGGCTCGACCACGGCATAAGGGGTGACCCGGCCGGTGCGCCCGACGTTGACCAGGATGTCGACCAGCTTAGTGGTGACCTCCTCGGGCGGATACTTGAAGGCGATCGCCCACCGCGGCGCCCGGCTCGTCGAGCCCAGCCGGCCCTGGATCGCCACGTCGTCGATCTTCACCACCACGCCGTCGATGTCGTGCTCGACGTCGTGCCGGTGCTTGCCGTAGTAGTCGATGAACTCGCGCACCCCGGCCAGGTCGTCGACCAGCCGCCAGCGGGAGCTGACCGGCAGCCCCCAGGCTTTCATCGCCGCATATGCCTCGGACTGCGAGGCGGGCGTGAACCCCTCGCGCGCGCCGAGGCCGTGCACCACCATGCCCAGCCCGCGCGCGCCGGTGACCCGTGGGTCTTTCTGCCGCAGGCTGCCGGACGCCGCGTTGCGCGGATTCATATACGTCGGTTTACCCTGCTCGACCAGCATCGCGTTGAGCGCCGCGAACGCCTCGGCCGGGAAGTAGATCTCGCCGCGCACCTCGACCAGGTCGGGCACGTCGTCGCCGGTCAGCCGCTCCGGGATGTCGGCGATGGTCCGCACGTTGGGCGTCACGTCGTCGCCGACCCGCCCGGTGCCCCGGGTGGCGGCGCGGACGAGCACACCCTTCTCATACGTCAGGTTGATCGCCAGGCCGTCGATCTTGAGCTCGCAGAGGAACCGCACCGGCCCACCGGCGTCACGCACCGCACGCTCGGCCCACGTGGTCAGCTCGTCGAGGTTGAACACGTTGTCCAGCGACATCATCCGCTCGGCGTGCTCGACCTTGGGGAAGTCGCCGGAGACCGTGCCGCCGACGGTCTGGGTCGGCGACTCGGGCGTGCGCAGCTCGGGGAACTCCGCCTCCAGCGCCTCCAGCTCACGCAGCAGGATGTCGAACTCGGCATCCGACACCGTCGGGGCGTCGAGCTGGTAATAGCGGTGCTGGTGCTCGCGGATCTCGTCGGCCAGCTCGGCATGCCGGGAAGACGCCTCGGGTGTAGCCACTGCACCGAACCTCCGTGTCAGGAATATCTAGGTGGCACGGTAGTCCCACCCCCTGACACTTTCCGCCCTCAGACCTCGGCGATCCGGCGTCCGGCCTCCGTGCACGCCTTGAGCAACGCGCGAACGTAGCCGGGCGGCGCGCCCGCCAGCCCGCACGCCGGCGTGATCACCACCTGCTCGGGCAGCTGCTCCGCCGGGAAACCGAGCCGCCGCCACAGGGTGCTCACCCGCTCGGCGATCTGTTTCGAGTCGGGCGGCCGCACCCCCACGGGCAGGGCCGGCGCCGCGCCCACGAAGAGCCCCAGCCCGGCCTCGATCGCCTCGCCCAGCGGGTCCAGATCCTTGACCAGCGACAGGTCGAACGCGACGGCCGTGGCCCGGGCGTCCCGGACCACCTGAAGCGGGACCTGCGGCGCGCAGCAGTGCACGATCACCGGCGCGTCGACGGCCTCCACCACGGTCCGCAGCCGGGACGCCGCGTCCGGGCCGTCGACCGCCCGGTACGCGCTGAGCCCGCTCTCGGTCGGCACCCGGCCGGCCAGCACGGTCGGCAGTGACGGCTCGTCCAGCTGCAGCAGAACCGTGGCTCCGGGCACCCGTTTGCGCACGTCGGCCACGTGCCGCCGGAGCCCCTCGGCGAGCGAGTCGGTCAGATCCCGGACCGCGCCCGGGTCACGCAGCATCCGGCCGCCGATCGGCAGGTCGAGACCGGCCGCGAGGGTCCACGGCCCGGCCGCCTGGATCTTCAGTGGCCCGGTGTAGCCGTCGGCCTGCTCGGTCAGCTGGTCCAGATCGCGTTCCAGCAGGTCAGCGGTGCGCCGATGGTCCTGTCCGGGCCGGGCGGCGATCTGCCAGCGACCGGCGTAGAGCTGCACCGGCAACTCGACCAGGAACCCGGCCGTACGCCCGATCATGTCCGAGCCGGGCCCACGGGCCGGCAGCTCGGGCAGGTGCGGCAGGCCGGGCAGCTCGCCCAGGACGATCCGCTGGGCCTCGGCGATGTCGGTGCCGGGCAGCGACCCGATGCCGGTCGCCACGCCCGGCCCCCAGGGGAGATCAGGCATGCGTCGCGGCCCGCGAACCGGCGGTGATCGTCGCCGAGCCGAGCACGATGTCGCCGGCCGGGTCGGGCCGGTAGGCCACGAGCGCCTGACCTGCGGCGACGCCCCGAGCGGGGGTGGCCAGCCGCGCGGTCAGAACACCGTCGGTGAGGGAGACCGACGCGCCGACCACCTCACCGTGCGCCCGAAGCTGAACCTCACAGTCCAGATTGTCCGAATCACCGGAGTGCCAGATCGGCCGATCAGCCGTCACGACATCGACGGAGAGGTCCTCCCGCGGACCCACGGTCACCGTGTTGGAGACGGGAGTGATCGACAACACGTACCGCGGGCGGCCGTCGGCGGCCGGAACCCGCAGGTCGAGGCCCTTCCGCTGGCCGATGGTGAACCCATATGCCCCGTTGTGGGTGCCGAGCTTCTCCCCGGTCCGCCCGTCGACGATGTCACCCGGCGCCGAACCGAGCCGGCTCTCCAGGAACCCCCGGGTGTCGCCGTCGGAGATGAAGCAGATGTCGTGCGAATCCGGCTTGTCGGCGACGGCCAGGCCACGCTCCGCCGCCTCGGCCCGGACCTGCTCCTTGGTCGAGTCGCCGAGCGGGAAGACGGCCCGGTCGAGCTGCGCGCGGGTCAGCACGGCCAGCACGTAGGACTGGTCCTTGGGCAGGTCGACGCTACGGCGCAGCAGGCCGTCGGGACCGAGCCGGGCGTGGTGGCCGGTGACCACCGCATCGAAGCCGAGCGCGACCGCCCGGTCCAGCACCGCGGCGAACTTGATCTTCTCGTTGCAGCGCAGGCACGGGTTCGGAGTGCGGCCGGCCGCATACTCGTTCACGAAGTCGTCGACCACGCTGTCGTGGAACTCCTCCGCCATGTCCCAGACGTAGAACGGGATGCCGATCACATCGGCGGCCCGGCGCGCGTCGCGCGAATCCTCCAGGGTGCAGCAGCCGCGCGCCCCGGTCCGGAAGGTCTGTGGATTACGGGCCAGCGCCAGGTGCACCCCGGTGACGTCGTGGCCGGCATCCCGGGCGCGCGCGGCCGCGACCGCGGAATCGACACCACCCGACATGGCCGCAAGAACTCGCATGACGCAAGCCTATCTGGGTGTCTTCCAGGCGCCCGCCCGCCTGGCCCGCTCGACCGCGCCCGGCAGGGCCACCAGCAGCGCGTCCACATCCGCCTTGGTGCTGTCGTGCCCGAGGCTGAAGCGCAGCGACGACCGGGCCCGCCCGTCGTCGGCCCCCATCGCGAGCAGCACGTGACTGGGCTGCGCCACCCCGGCCGAACATGCCGATCCGGTCGAGCAGTAGATCCCCTGCGCGTCCAGGAGCAGCAACAACGCGTCGCCCTCGCAGCCCGGGAAGGAGAAGTGCGCGTTGCCCGGCAGCCGATCGTCCGGATCGCCGTTGAGAATCGCGTCCGGAACGGCGGCCCGGACCCGGCCCACCAGGTCGTCACGCAGCGCGGCGATCAGGGCGGTGTGCTCCTCACGCCCGGCGACCGCTGCCTCGACCGCAGTGGCGAACGCCACGACACCGGGTGTGTCCAGCGTCCCCGAACGCACGTCGCGCTCCTGGCCGCCGCCGTGCAGCAGCGGCGTGCACGCCACATCCCGCCCGAGCAGCAGCGCGCCCACCCCGACCGGCCCGCCGACCTTGTGCCCGGTGAGCGTCAGGGCGGCCGCCCCACTGCCGGCGAAATCGACCGGAACCTGCCCGACCGCCTGCACCGCGTCGGTGTGAAACGGCACACCGGCGGCCGCCGCGATCGCCGCCAACTCGGCCACCGGCTGAACCGTGCCCACCTCGTTGTTGGCCCACTGCACGCTGACCACCGCGATCTCGTCGCCGTGCGCGCTGATCAACTCGGCGAACCCGGCCGGATCGACCCGGCCGGCCGCGTCCACGGCCTGCAGGACGACCTCGGCGTCCTCGTGCCGCCCGAGCCAGTCGACCGCGTCCAGAACGGCGTGATGCTCCACCGCCGACGCGACCACCCGCCGCTTGCGCGGATCGGCCTCCCGGCGCGCCCAGAAGATCCCCTTGGCGGCGAGATTGTCCGCCTCGGTGCCGCCACCCGTGAACACCACCTCGGACGGCCGGGCGCCCAGCGCGGCGGCCACCCGCTCACGGGACTCCTCCACCAGACGCCGAGCCCCCCGCCCCGCAGCGTGCAACGAGGAGGGATTGCCAAGCTCACGCGCCGCCGCGACATAGGCGTCGAGCGCGGCGGGCAGCATCGGCGTGGTCGCCGCATGATCGAGGTAGGCCATCACCCCCAAGCTTAGGCCGTCCTCTCGCCGTTCCCGGTGTCCGTCCTACCCCAAAAGATCAACACCACACCACCGCTCCGGTACGCCCCACCGGCCCCCGACCGCAACAGCCCAGTCCCGCCCGTCCGACGCGAGGCGGCTGCCTGCTCCCGGCCGAAACGCGACCGCCGGGCTGAATGCGGTGACCGTCGGTTCCGCCCGAAAGGCGCGGTGGCGGCCGGGAGCGGGCAGCCACCTCGCGTCGGACGGGCGGGGCGGCGTGGATTGCGGTCGAGGGAGCGGTGGGGCGTACCGGATAAAAAGGAAACGGCCCGGCGGAAGACCGCGGGCCGTCACCAACGTGCTGGGGTTACTTGCGCTTGCGGATCTCCTCGGCGGCCTGCGGGACCACCTTGAAGAGGTCGCCGACGACGCCGAAGTCGGCGAGTTCGAAGATCGGGGCCTCGGGGTCCTTGTTGACCGCGACGATCGTCTTCGAGGTCTGCATGCCGGCCCGGTGCTGGATCGCGCCGGAGATGCCGAGCGCCAGGTAGAGCTGCGGCGACACCGTCTTGCCGGTCTGGCCGACCTGGAACTGGTGCGGGTAGTAACCCGAGTCGACCGCCGCACGGGACGCGCCGACCGCGCCGCCGAGCAGGTCGGCCAGCTCCTCGACCAGCTTGAAGTTGTCCGCGTTGCCGACGCCCCGACCGCCGGAGACGACGATGCCGGCCTCGGTGAGCTCGGGGCGCGAGCCCTTCTGCTCGGCGACCCGCTCGACGACCTTGCTCAGCTTGTCGCTGTCGGTGGCGGCGACGGTCAGCTGCTCGACCGCCGGGGTGGCGGCGGACGCCTCGGGGGTGACCGAGTTCGGGCGGATCGTGACGATCGGCAGGCCCTTGGTGACCTTGGACTTCACGATCGCCGAACCGGCGAAGATCGCCTGGGTGGCGGTGCCGTCGGCGTCGAGCGCGACCGCGTCGGTGAGCAGGCCGTTGTCCAGCTTGATGGCCAGACGGGCGGCGATCTCCTTGCCCTCCTGAGTGGAGGCCAGCAGCACGGCGGCCGGCTCCACGCGGCGAACCAGCTCGGCGACCACGGTCGCCTTGGGCGCGACCAGGTAGCCGGAGACGTCCTCGCCGGACGCGACGTAGATCTTCTCCGCGCCGAACTCGCCGAGCTTGGCGGTGTCGGCCTCGCCGAACACCACAGCCGAGACCGACCCGAGGCCACGGGCGATCGTGAGCATCTCGAGGGTGACCTTCTTGACGCCGTTCTCGACGACGACCAGTACTTCAGCCATTTCCGCTATCCCCTCGGGCTCAGACGAACTTCTCGGTGGCGAGGTACGCGACGAGCTGCTCGCCACCGTTGCCCTCGTCGACGACCTTGGCGCCACCGGTCCGCGCCGGGCGCTTGGTGAACTCCAGCACCTGGCTGGTCGCGCCGGCCGAGCCGACCTCGTCGCCGGCGATGCCCAGGTCACCGAGGGACAGGCTCTGCACCGGCTTCTTCTTGGCGGCCATGATGCCCTTGAAGGACGGGTACCGCGGCTCGTTGATGGTGTCCCACACGCTGACGATCGCCGGGGTCGCGGCCGTGACGACCTCGTAGCCCTCGTCGGTCTGCCGCTCGACGGTCAGCTGCGAACCGTCCACGGTGAGCTTGCGGGCGCCGGTGAGGGCGGCCACACCGAGCAGCTCGGCCAGCATGTGCGGCACGACCTGGACCCGGCCGTCGGTGGACTCGGCGCCACTGAGGATCAGGTCGGCGTTCAGGGTGCGCAGCGCGGCGGCGAGCACCTTGGACGTGGCGACCGCGCAGGAGCCGTGCAGGGCGTCGTCCTGAACGTGGACGGCCTTGTCGGGTCCCATGGAGAGGGCCTTGCGAATGGAGTCGGTAGCGCCTGCCGGACCGACGGTCAGGACGGTCACCTCGCCACCGTGCGCCTCTTTGATCTTCAGCGCTTCCTCGATGGCGTACTCGTCCATCTCGTTGATGACATTGCTCGACGAGGCCCGGTCCACCGAGAAATCAGAGCTCAGGGTGCGCTCGGCACCGGAGTCGGGTACCTGCTTCACCAGTACGACGATGTTCATCGCGCTACTACGACCCTCCTGTATTGAACGCACCGTTGCGGTCGACCCTGTCGTTGGCGCCGGAACGATGCCGGGGCGGCGGACATGTCAGCCAGGTTACCCGTCAGTAGCTTCACTGTTGCCGGCCACCCAGAGTGACACACCTCACCCGCGTGACGATCTAGATCGCTACAGTGGGCGATGAGGAGGTGTCAGACATGTCCGGTCAAAACGTCTCACTAGTGGAGGGCATGAGCCCATCCACGACCCATACTCCCTCACGCCCCGATCATCTGGAGCCGCAGTCCCATGGACGAGCGGGTCCGGACTCTCCGTGGTGCCGGTGCGGGCGGCCCCGGGAGGCGTGCGTGAGTGACGAAGTCCGCAATCTCTGGTTCCACCTTCTTGACCCACTAGGTCAATAATCGGGTACGTGTTCGGTCAGTTGCGGCAATGGTTCGACAGTTCACCGACCGGCAAGACGCCCGACTACCGTTTCTCGCTCGCCAACGAGCGGACCTTCCTGGCCTGGATCCGCACCGGCCTGGCGCTGATCGCCGGCGGGCTGGCCTGCGCGCAGTTCCTGCCACCACTGCCCGTCGCCCACCTGCGGGAGATCATCGCGATCCTGCTGCTGGTGCTCGGCGGACTGGTGGCGCTCCGGGCCGTCGACCACTGGGTGCGCACCGAGCGGGCCATGCGGCTGGGCACCGATCTGCCCCGGTCCTGGTTCCCCGCGGTGCTGGCGATCGCGGTGGCGGCAGGCGCTGTGGTGATCATCATCGCGGTCCTGATCCAGGTGTTCTGAGTGAGCGGGCCCTGCGCCGAGCACGTCCGGGATCCGGGGGCGTGCGCGGGGGTGAGCCGTGATCCGGGCGCCTCGGCCGTCCGGACCCGGCTCGCGTGGCGGCGTACCGGCCTGTCCGCCGCCGCGGTGGGGCTGCTCGCGATCCGCCCGGCGTTCCGGCCCGGCGCGGGCCCGGCCGAGTGGCTCGTCGCGGCCGCCGCAATGGTCACCTGGGCCGCGATCATCGGCATCGCCATGCACCGGTCGGCCGAGTTGCGGACCCGTTTCCCGGAGCCGGCGCCGCGGGCCATCCGGGCCTACACCGTCCTGGTGGCCGCCCTGGCGGTGCTCGGCTGTTGGGTTGTCACGCTCTGATCGTCGCCGTCCCGGCGCGGGAGAGGCATCATTGCGGCATGGTCCGGTTGTTCATCCTCCTGGCCGGGGCGGCGCTCGTGCTGCTCGTCCTGGCTCTCATCAGCGTCCTGTCGGCCGAGCGGGTGCGCAATGCGCCGCGCGCCGTCTGGGTCCTGGTGGTCCTGCTGCTCCCGATCGCCGGCCCGATCGTCTACCTCGTCGCGGGTCGCCCGATCGACCGAACCGGCCGGCCGTCCCGGCGCCCGGCCTCCCCCGACGACGATCCTGACTTCCTGAGTTCGATGGGCGGCGACGAGCAGTCCCGGCGCGACCGGGAGACGCTCGCCCAGTGGGAGCGTGAGCTGCACCAGGACGACGAGCAGGGCGACCGCCCATGATCCAGGCCCCGGCTACGCCGGCCTGATTCCGGCTCCACCGACCTGGAGAGCGTCCTCGCTTCGAGGCCCCGGGCCGACCTGCCGCGATATTGAGGTCCCGGGCCAGCCCGCCACGATGCTGAAGTCCCGGGCCAGCCCGCCACGATGCTTCGGTCCCGGGCCGACCTCCCGCGATGCTTCGGTCCCGGGCCGACCTCCCGCGATGCTGAAGTCCCGGGCCGACCTGCCGCGGTCTTGTGCGCTTGTGGCTGCTTGGAAGCTTCCTCAGGGCTTTCGCCGTTTCCGGGGGGCAATCCCTCTGCTGCGCGTTGTCTTCCCGCCGGGCCTTCGGGCTATCGCACTGTTCACGCAGGCGACTGAGGCACCGGCCGAGGCGGAAGTATCGCATTTGCGGAGGATTCGGCCTCGACTAGCCTTGGAGATCTTGCACGGTTCTCCCCGTTGGCAGCGATCTTGCAGGGTTCTTCACGTCTGGACGTGGTTAGTCATGCAAGATCCACTGCGCCGGGGAGACCTTGCAGCTTTCTTCCCGTTGGGGCATGGAAAGGGCTGCAAGATCAGCGCGAGCGTGAAAAGTCGTGCAAGATCCGCGAGCGACGAGGCCTTGCCGGCCGAGACGCAACCAGCCGAGACGCAACCAGCCGAGACGCAACCAGCCGAGACGCAACCAGCCGAGACGCTACCGGCCGAAGCGCTACCGGCCGAAGCCCTACCGGCCGAGGAGACGTCATCCGGCCGAGGGCTGTCCTTCTGGAGGTCAGGTGGCTGCGCAGAAGACTCCCGGCCGGGCGAAACCGCACAGGATCGCCGGTCGAAGCGGGCCACTCGTCAGCGGAGTCCGACCAGCTCCGCGATGTCCTTGAACACGTTCACCGCGTCCTGCTCGACGGACAGGCCGTTGCCGTATCCGTAGGCGAGGATCAGCGCCGCAACCGGCACCGTGATCATCACCAGGAGACTCATCAGGATCTGGAGCGTGCGCCGCAACCGGCCACGTTTACGCGGCCGGCGAACCAGTGCCGGCTCCGGGGTGTGCGGCTGCGGCACCGCGGCCGTGGCCCGCGACGGCTGCGGCGGAGGCGAGACCGGCCGGGCTGAGCCCACCGCTGGTGAGACCGGGCGGGAATGGATCACCACAGGTTGCTGGGCACGCTGCGGGCGCGGCGGTGGTCCGGGTTTCCGCTGCGGCGGTACGGGGGTCCGGCTCTCATACTCCGGAGGGCTCGTGGCGACGGTCGCGTCCGGATCAGGACGCCAGGTCACCGAGGCGGCGTGCGGCCACGGGTCGACCGGCGGGCGCAGGTGCGGCGAGCTGTCCGGGGCCGACGGCCGGGCCGGGCGGCCGGGTCCGGGGCCTTGACCGGAGCTCGGGCGTGACGGTGGCCCGGCCGGCCGGGGCTGTCGTTTCGGCAGCGCCTCGACCTCGTTGTCCCCCGCCGGACCCGCCGACGCCCGGCCTGCCTGCGCCGGACCTGCCTGCGCCGGAATTGTGCGGCCGGAGGCCTTGATCGTGTCGTCGGTCGGCGGGGCCGGGCTCGCGGCGTCCACCGGGGCCTGCTCGGACGGCACGGCCGGCACCGGCGTGGTCGCGGGCAGCGGTGGCGGCTTGTCCACCAGCGCGGTCAGCCGGTCCGCCTCGATCTCCGCCTTCGACGCGACCACCGTGGCCAGGTCGTCCAGCGACGGCTTCCCGGCGAGCATCGTCGGCCGGTCATCCACCGGGAGCTTCCCGGCAACCATCGTCGGCCGGTCATCCACCGGAGGCTTCCCGGCAACCATCGTCGGCCGGTCATCCACCGGGAGCTTCCCGGCAACCATCGTCGGCCGGTCATCCACCGGGAGCTTCCCGGCAACCATCGTCGGCCGGTCATCCACCGGGAGCTTCCCGGCAACCATCGTCGGCCGGTCATCCACCGGGAGCTTCCCGGCAACCACGGTCGGCCGGTCGTCGAGGATCGGTTTGGCGGCGAGGACGGTCGGCCGGTCGGCCGGCGCCGATTTCGCGGCCACCACCGTGGGCCGGTCGTCCAGCAGCGGCTTGGCGGCCACCGCGGCCGGCCGGTCAGCCGCAGTCGGCAGCGGTGTCGCCGCCGACATCGGTGTCACCGTCGGTAGCGGTGTCGTTGAAGGCGCCGACGGTGGTAGTGGTGTCGCGGACGGCGCTGGTGTCTCGCCGGACGGCTGGTCGTCGGCCGTGACCGTCAGATACCTCGACGGCAGCCGCAGCTCCTCGGTGGGGCCGGGCGCCGCCGGCTCGGTCGTGAGCAGGGCCGCGCCGGCCAGGATGCTGCCCTCGGCGACGACCAGCTCGGGCTGCTCGATGACCACCGGCGGGTCGCCGAGCGCCCGGTGCAGGAGAGTGGCCACGAGCGGGATCCGGCTGGCCCCGCCGACCAGGAACACTCCGGCGAGCCGCCCCTCCGGGAGATCAGCCAGGCGCAGGAGATTTTGCGTGATCTGAACCGTCTGCTCGAGCACCGGCCGGGCGACCGTCTCCAGTTCCTCGCGGGTCAGGTGCGCCTCGACGTCGAGCAGCGGCACCACGAAGTCGGCGGACTGGGCGCGAGAGAGCCGTTCCTTCGCGATCCGCACATCGTCCCAGAGCTGGCGGCGGGCGCGGCGCTCCTCGACGGTGGCCGGCTCCATCAGCCGGGCCCACTCGTCGGTGCGCAGGTGCTCGACGACCGCGGCGTCGACGTCCAGGCCGCCGAGGTCGTCGCGGCCGTCGACGGCGAGCACCTCGAACCCGGTGGCGGTGCGGGCGACCACGCTGGTGTCGAAGGTGCCGGCCCCGAAGTCGTGCACCATCACGACCGAGCCGATCGGCACGTCACGCCCGAGGACCTCGGCGAAGTAGGTGGCCGCGGCGACCGGCTCGGCGACCAGTCGGGCGCCTTCCAGGCCGGCCCGGGCGGCGGCGTCGGCCAGCAGCGTGCGGCGGGTCGCGCCCCAGGTGGCCGGGCAGGTGAGGGTGACCTCGGGACGGTACGGCCCGACCGCCCGGTGCCACTCCTCGGCGACCCGGGCCAGGACCGCCGCGATCAGCTCGACGGTCTCGAACTCACGCTCGCCGAGCAGCACCAGCCCGTCGTCGACGCGACGTTTCGGGTTGGGCTCGAACCTCGCCGGGTCGAGGCGGGCGCTGTGCACGGCGTCCCGGCCGACGAGCAGGTTGCCCTCGGAGTCGGCGAAGACAGCCGACGGCAGCAGCGGGGAACCGTCGACCAGGATCGGCCGGGCGCGGCCGTCCGGCCATCGCGCGACGGCGACGGTGTTGGAGGTGCCGAAGTCGACGCCGAGGGCATACCGCTTCGGACCACCCTGGTCGATGGACATGCCCGCAGTCTAGGCAATGACCGCCCGCATCCGAGCGATCCACTACCGTCCGGTGAACTCAGGTGCGCGCTTCTCGACGAACGCGGTAGTCCCTTCGAGCCGATCGTCGGTGGCGAAGAGGCTCGCGAACAGGTGCGACTCCAGCGCCAGGCCGGAGGCCAGGTCGACACCCAGTCCGCCGTCGACGGCCTGTTTCGCCGCGCGGAGGGCCAGGGCCGGGCCTGTCGTGTACGGCCGGACCAGCTCGACGGCTGCGGCGTACACCTCGGCGGCCGGGACCACCCGGTCGGCCAGGCCGATCCGCAGCGCCTCCGCACTGTCGACCATCCGACCCGAGAAGATCAGATCCTTGGCCTTGGCCGGTCCGATCAGCCGAGCCAGGCGCTGGGTGCCGCCGGCGCCCGGGATGAGACCGAGCTTGATCTCCGGCTGGCCGAGTTTCGCGTCGTCGGCGATCACCCGCCAGTCGCATGCCAGGGCCAGCTCGCAGCCGCCGCCGAGGGCGAAGCCGGTGATCGCGGCGACGACCGGTTTCGGGATCTTCGCGACCGCGTCGAAGGCGCCGGAGAGGGCGTGCGCGCGGGCTGCCATGTCCTGGTAGGTCACGCTGGTGAACTCGTTGATGTCGGCGCCCGCCGCGAAGTGCTTCCCAGCGCCGTGCACCACCACGGCCCGCACCGACGCGTCCGCGCCGGCGGCGTGTGCGGCCGCCCGCAACTCCTCCTGGACCTGGGTGTTCAGCGCGTTCACCGGTGGCCGTTCGAGCCGGATCGTGCCGATGCCGTCAGCCACTTCCAGCCGCACGAACTCGCCCACCCGGACCTCCCTGTCATCGAGTCGTTTCGCCGCCAGCCTACGACGGGTAGGCATTACATTGGGTCCCCTGGGGAGGAAGAAGATGACCACGTACTACCGGGATCCGGAAGTGCTGATCACATCGTCCAGCGTCTGGATGAACGGAAACGAGTTCCGGCTACCCGAGCTGATTCAGGTCTGGTACACGAAGGGCGCCCGTTCCTGGGGTGTCATCGCCTGGCGCGGCGCTCTCGGGCTGGCCGTGCTGCTGCCGCTGCTGGTGGGCGCGCTCGCCGTCACGGTGGCCCTGCTCCTGGACATGCCACTGGGCACCACGGTGGCCATGGTCGTCGGCGGCATCCTGGTCGGCCTGGCCGTGGTGCCGGTCGCCGACCTGATTCTGGAGAGCGTCGACAGGTCGTACGACCGCGGCACCCGCACCCTGGAGATCTGGGGCCGGGTCCGAGGCGGCGACGTGCTGCTGATGCGCACCAACAACGCGCAGCGGTTCGGCCGGATCTACCGGGCGCTCCAGCGGGCGCTGGAGCCGGCGGTGCATCGGTGAGGAGAGATGCGGCCGGGCTGGCCGGGCTCCTGGCGACCACGGGTGTGCTGCATTTCGTGGCGCCGAAACCGTTCGACGGCATCGTGCCGCGGTCCCTGCCCGGGTCGCCGCGCACGTGGACGTACCTGAGCGGGGTCGCCGAACTGGCGGTGGCCGCCGCGGTCGCGCACCCCCGGACCCGCCGGGCCGGTGGGCTGGCCGCGGCGGCCCTGTTCGTCGCGGTGTTCCCGGCGAACGTGAAGATGGCGGCGGACTGGCGGCATGCGTCACCGGCGAAACGGGCGGTCGCGTTCGGGCGGCTGCCCCTCCAGGCCCCGTTGATCGCCTGGGCGCTGCGGGTGGCCCGCTGATTCAGGCATTCCCCGGTGCAAAACGCCCTGATTGGCGACGATCAGGGCATCATGAAAGCCACCGAGGTACGGCCCACCGGCGTCGAGCGCACGTTCGGCGAGAACGAGCTGATCGTGTCCAAGACCGATCAGCGCGGGGTCATCACGTACGCCAATGATGTCTTTCTCCGGGTCTCCGCCTTGCCGGAGGCGCAGGCGGTGGGCAGCCCGCACAACCTGATCCGGCATCCGGACATGCCCCGCGCCGTGTTCAAGCTCCTCTGGGACACCCTGGAGCAGCGGCAGGAGATCTTCGCGTATGTCCTGAACCTGGCCGCCGACGGCGCCCACTACTGGGTGTTCGCGCACGTCACGCCCTCGTTCGACAGGTCCGGGCGGCTGCTCGGCTACCACTCCAACCGGCGCCGGCCGGCCCAGTCGTCGATAACTGCGATCCGGGACGTGTACGGCCGCATCCTGGCCGAGGAGAGACGGCAGTCCCGTACCCCGGACGCGGTCGCCGCCGGGATGGCGGCGTTGCAGGGGATGCTCGCCGAACGCGGATCCACCTACGACGAGCTGGTGTGGCGGATCACCGACGGCGGCACGGCATGAAGGCGAAGCCGGAGACGGTCGACACGGCCGCTCTCGACCAGGCGGTGCGCCTGGTCACCGATGTGTGTGAACGTGCTCTCAGCGGCGATCTGGAGGCCCGCGTGCCGGTGATCGGCGGCTCGGAGCGGGCGGCCCGGATCCGGACGGCGATCAACGGGCTGCTCGACCACGTGGACGCGTTCGTCCGGGAGGCCGGCGCGGCGTCGGCGGCCGCCTCCGAGGGGCGGTTCCACAGGCGGTTCCTGACCCAGGGGCTGGACGGCGCGTACCGGGCGGCGGCCGAGCAGATCACCCACTCCAACCAGGTGATGAGCCGGACCGCGGCCCAGTTCGCCGAGGCGGCCCGGCAGCGGCAGGCGCTCGCCGACGAGCTGGAATCGGCGGTGCTGACCGTTTCCGAACAGGTCGCCACGGCCGCGACCGAGATGGGCCGGTCGGCGAACGGGCTCGCCGACTTCGCCCGGGTCGCGGTCAACGACGCCGAACGCGGCCTGGGCACCGTGTCGTCGCTGCGCACCTCGTCGGACGAGATCCGGCACGCCGTCGACCTGATCAACCAGGTGGCCGCGCAGACCCGGCTGCTCGCCCTGAACGCGACGATCGAGGCGGCCCGGGCCGGTTCGGCCGGGCGTGGGTTCGGCGTGGTCGCCAACGAGGTGAAGAACCTGGCCAACGAGACGAGCTCGTCCAGCGAGCAGATCATGAACCAGGTCAACACGGTGCAGCAGTCGGCGGCCGACGCGATCGCCGTGCTGGAGGCGGTCACCAACCGGATCCGCGAGATGAGCGAGCTGGTCGAGGGCATCGCGCTGGCCGTCGACGGCGGTCAGCACACCGAGAACGCCGGCCTGTCGCAACTCGCTGAGGTGCTTCGGGCCGAGGTGTCGCGGTTCGTGACCACGATTCGCGATTCCTGATTCTTTGTGTGCTTTAACCTGCAAAATCAACACCATCATGAAAACCACTCGGGTACGGCCCACCGGTCGCGAACGCACCTTCAGCGACGGTGAGCTGATCGTCACGAAGACCGATCCGCGGGGTGCCATCACCTACGCCAACGATGTCTTCCTGCGCATCTCCGCTCTCGACGAGGACGACGCGCTCGGCCAGCCACACAACCTGATCCGCCACCCGGACATGCCCCGCGCCGTGTTCAAGCTCCTCTGGGACACCCTCAAAGACCGGCGGGAGATCTTCGCGTACGTGGTGAACCTCGCCGCCGACGGTGCCCACTACTGGGTGTTCGCGCACGTCACGCCCTCGTTCGACGACTCCGGCCGGGTGGTCGGCTACCACTCCAACCGGCGGGTGCCGTCCCGGGACGCGATCGCCGCCGCCGACGACCTGTACCGGGTGCTGCGGGCCGCGGAGAGCCGCCACCCGCGCGCCCAGGACGCCGTCGCCGCCGGTCACGCCACACTCCAGCAGGTTCTGGCCGAGCGCGGGCGCACGTACGACGAGCTGGTCTGGGACCTGTCCGCGGGAGGAACCCGATGACCCACACCCCGACTCGCCCCGCCGCCACTCCGGCCCGTGCATCCAGCCGCGCCACCCCGTCCCTCACCAGCGATGGCAGCCGCTCCTCCGCCTCTGCCCTCTCGCCTTCCTCCGCCCCCACGGCCGGCGCACGTTCCTCAAGCGGCGCGGCCGGAACACGTTCCTCCAGCGGCGCGGCCGGCGCACGTTCCTCCGGCGTTGCGGATCAGGGCGGTGACGACGAGGCGATGTATGCGATCGCGGACGTCTGCCGGCGCGCCGCCGCCGGGGACTTCGAGGCGCGCGTGCCCCGGCTCGGCGACTCGGACGCCGAGATCGAGGCCCGCCTGGCGATCAACGAGCTGCTGGACCGCACCGACGCCTTCGTGCGCGAAGCCGGTGCGGCATCCGCGGCCGGTGCGGCCGGGCATTTCTACAGGCGGTTCCTGGCCGGCGGGATGGGCGGGGCGTACCGGCGGGCGGCCGAGGAGATCGGCCGCTCCGGCGACGCGATGAGCCGCAACGCCGAGCAGATCGCCGCGGCCGCCGAGTCCCGGATAGCCTTCGCCGACGAACTGGAGTCGGCGGTGCTGGCCCTCTCCGAACGGATCGCCGCCTCAGCCGGCGAGATGGGCCGTTCCGCCAACGGGCTGGCCGGGTTCGCCCGAGCCGCGGTCACCGACGCCGAACGCGGCCTCGGCACCGTCAACGACCTGCGCCGAGCTTCCGGCCAGATCCGCAACGCCGTCGACCTGATCAACCGGGTCGCCATGCAGACCCAGCTGCTGTCACTCAACGCCTCCATCGAGGCGGCCCGGGCCGGAGCCGCCGGGCGCGGGTTCAGCGTCGTCGCCAACGAGGTCAAGACCCTGGCCAACGAGACGGGCGAGTCCAGCGGCGAGATCATCGACCAGGTCGACGCCGTACAGCTGGCCTCCGAGGACGCGGTCCGGGTCCTCCGCGCGGTGACCGACCGCATCCGCGAGATGAGCACCCTGATCGACGGCATAGCCGCCGCGGTGGACGGCGACCCCAAGAACGACACGACGGGCCTCTCCGAGCTGGCCGCCATCCTCCGAACCGAGGTCCAGCGCTTCCTGACCGCCGCCCGAACCTGATCCCACCCACCAGCCGTAGCCCACCACGCCCAAACCACCCGCATTCCCGCCGCCAGCGACGGCCGGCGGCCCCGGCCGTCGCCCACCACGGCCAAACCAACCGCAAAACCACGGCCAGCGACGGCCGGCGATCCCGGCCGTCGCTCAGCGCGGCCAAACCGACCGCAAAACCG
>NZ_JBEZXU010000012.1:0-112981 GCF_040638175.1 Actinoplanes sp. NPDC026670 | reverse complement strand
GCCGCCAGCGACGGCTGGTGATCCCGGCCGTCGCCCACCACGGTTAAACCGACCGCAAAACCGCCGCCAGCGACGGCTGGTGATCCCGGCCGTCGCCCACCACGGTTAAACCGACCGCAAAACCGCCGCCAGCGACGGCTGGTGATCCCGGCCGTCGCTCAGCGTGGGAAAGCGGAGCGCTAGACCGTCGTGGGCTACGGCTGGCGGGCTTGGCTCGGGGCGGGATGGCCGGCAGCCGGCGAGGGTGTGGGTCAGGGCTGGGTGTAGAGGGCTTCGATGTCGGCTCGGGCCGGGAGGGCGTTGCTCGCGCCGACCCGGCGCACGCAGGCCGCGCCGGCGGCGTTGGCCCAGCGGACGGCGTCGATCAGGTCGCGGCCCTCGCCCCAGGCGACGGCCAGGGCGCCGGTGAACGCGTCGCCTGCCGCCGTCGTGTCGGCGACCTCGACCCGGAACGCGGGCACGTGCACGTCGGCGCCGTCCCGGTCGGCGTAGCGGGAGCCGTTGCCACTGAGCGTCAGCACGACCCGGGGCACCAGGGCGAGCAGCGCCTTGACGTCCGGCTCGTCGCCGCCGGTGATGGCGATGGCCTCGGTCTCGTTGACGACCAGCAGGTCCACCTCGTCGAGCAGGCCGGATGGCAGCACACGGGCGGGCGCGGCGTTCAGGATGGTCCTGGTCCCGGCGGCCCGGCCGGCCTTCAGCGCGGCGAGCACGGTGGCCATCGGGATCTCCTGCTGGCAGAGCAGCACGTCGGCGGCGGCGACGGCGGCCGACTCCTCGTCGGTGAGGCCGACGAAGGTACGGTTCGCGCCGGGGCTGACCAGGATGGAGTTCTCGCCGGCCCGGTCCACCATGATGACCGCCACCCCGGACGAGCCGTAGCTGGTCCGTACCAGATCAACGCCCACGCCGGCCGCCGCCAACCGTGCGTTGAGGGTGACGCCGAAGGCGTCGGAGCCGATGGCTCCCAGGAAGACCGTCTCGCCGCCGGCCAGCGCGGCGGCGATCGCCTGGTTGGAACCCTTGCCGCCGGGCGTCATCACGAAGTCGTCGCCGAGCACGGTCTCCCCCGGCCGGGGGAGGCTCGGCGCCAGCCCGACCAGATCCATGTTCGCGCTGCCCGCGACGACGACCCGGGTGGTCATCAGCCGGCCCGTGCCGTGAACCGGTCGCCGAACCGGTCGACGATCAACGGCAACCCGAAGGTCTTCGTCAGGTTCTCCGCGGTCATCACCTCGCCGAGCAGACCGGCCGCGACCACCGTGCCCTCGCGCAGCAGCAGGCCGTGGGTGAAGCCCGGCGGGATCTCCTCGACGTGGTGGGTGACCAGCACCATGGCCGGCGCGTCCGGGTCGAGGGCCAGCTCGGTGAGGTGGCCGATCAGCGTCTCCCGGCCGCCCAGGTCGAGACCCGCGGTCGGCTCGTCGAGCAGCATCAGCTCGGGGTCGGTCATCAGAGCCCGGGCGATCTGGGTGCGCTTGCGCTCCCCCTCGGACAGGGTGCCGAACTCACGGTCGGCGAACGCCCCGATGCCGAGCTGATCGAGCAGCTCGCGGGCCCGCGCCTCGTCCTGTGGGTCGTAGCTCTCCCGCCAGCGGCCGACCACCGACCACGCGGCCGTCACCACCACGTCGAGCACCCGCTCGGACGGCGGCACCTGGTCGGCGAACCGGCCAGTGGTGATGCCGACCCGGGTCCGCAACTCGGTCACGTCGGTCCGGCCCAGCTTCTCACCCAGGACGTACGCGTTACCGCGCGTCGGATGCATCCGGGCGGACGCCAGGTTGAGCAGGGTGGTCTTGCCCGCGCCGTTCGGGCCGAGCACCACCCACCGCTCGTCCAGCTCGACCTGCCAGGACAGGTCGCGGATCAGGTAGTTGCCACCACGCACCACGTTGACGCGGTCGAAGGCGATGACGGTGTCCTCGTCGGGCGGAATCGATACGGCAGCGTCGCGCACGCGTCCATCCAACCACGTCCGCCCACGGCGACCGGACGGCGTGCCGGTGACCCGCCCCCACGAGGGAAGACCGCTGCTCGCGAGGGCTGTCCCGGCCGGCGTCGTGCGCTCAGTCGGTGGTGGAGCCGAAGACCTCGTCGCGGACGGCGTCGAGGGCGGTACGCAGGGCGCCGTGCAGGACCGGCTCGGAGGCGACGCCGGTCACCACCACCTTGGGCGAGACCAGGGTGATCGCGGCGACCTCACGTTCCACCCGGTCGGCGAGGGCGGGGCCACCGGCCCGGCTGACCTCGCCGGCCAGCACGACCAGCGGCGGGTCGAGGACCGCGCAGGTGGCGGCCACACCGAGGGCCAGCCGGCGGGCCAGTTCGTCGAGGACCGGCTCACCGGCCGGACCAGCGGCGACTGCGGCGCGGACCACGTCGGCGGCCTCGGCGCCCCGGAAACCGAACTGCTTGCCGATGGCCTTGACCGCGTCGGCGCCGGCGATCGCCTGGAAGGCGCCCTTCACGCCGCGGCGGGACGCGTTGTGCGGCACCTCGGCGCCACCGACCGGCAGGTAGCCGATCTCACCGGCGGCGCCCGTGGCGCCCTGGTGGAGACGGCCGTTGATGACCGTGGCGAGACCGACGCCCCGGCCGATCCAGACCAGAGCGAAATCGGTCACACCCGTGGCGGCGCCGGTGCTCGACTCGGCCACCGCGGCCAGGTTGACGTCGTTGCCGAAGAAGACCGGGATGTTCAGGTCGCGGCGCAGGTCGGCGAGCAGGCCACGGTGCCAGCGGGGCAGGTCGTGGGCGAACGAGATCTCACCCGACTGCGGGTCGACCAGGCCGGGGGTGCCGAGCACGACGCGGCGCACCGAGGACATGTCGGCGCCGGCTTCACCGGCGGCCTGGACCACGGCATTGTGTACGACCCCGACCGGATCGTCGGTGTCCTTGGTGCTCTGCTCGACCCGGCTGATCACGGTGCCGGTGATGTCCGCGCAGGCGGCGACGACACCGTCCGGTCCGACCTCGGCGCCGATCACATGGGCGCTGCCCGGGGTGACCGCGTAGAGCTGCGCGTTCGGGCCGCGGCCACCGGCCTGCTCGCCGACCCGGCGGACCAGTCCGCGCTCCTCCAGGCGTTCCACCAGCTGGGAGGCGGTGACCTTGCTGAGGCCGGTCATCTCGCCGAGCTGGGCCCGGGTGAGCGGGCCGCGGGTGAGCAGCAGGTCCAGCGCGGCGCGGTCGTTGAGAGCGCGCAGCAACCGGGGCGTGCCCGGAAGGCGAGTGGCGGCCATAACGTAGTCCCCTAATACTAAGGATTCTTTCCTGTTACTGTGTCGACGCACGACACGCAGCCGCAGCGTAACGGTAGGCAATGATGCCGGACCGGAAGGTGGCTATCGACTCCGAGCGATCATGGCAGCTCCCGGCCTCCCGCGGCCATAGTTGCGTCATCGGAAGGACACCAATGACGATCGACCCGGGCCTCCGCCGGCTGGCCCTGCGCACACTTCTGGCCGCGTTTCCCGGCGCCACCGCGCCGCCCTGGGCGGTGGACCTGCTGCACGACGGGCTGGCCGGGCACACCCTGTTCGGCGGCAACGTGGTCGATCCCGGTCAGGTCGCCGATCTCACCGCCCAGCTGCGGTCGGGCCGCGCGGACGTTCTGATCGCGATCGACGAGGAGGGCGGCGACGTCACCCGCCTCGGGCACCGGACCGGTAGCGCGTATCCCGGGAACGCCGCCCTCGGCGCGGCCGGCAATCTCGACCTGACCCGCCTGGTGTACGCCGCGATCGGCGCCGACCTGGCCGCCGCCGGAATCAACCTGGATCTGGCGCCGACGGTCGACGTCAACACCGCCGACGACAACCCGATCATCGGAACCCGGTCGTTCGGGGCCGACCCGGCGCTCGTCGCCAGGCACACCGCGGCCGCCGTCACCGGTCTCCAGTCCAGCGGGGTCGCGGCCTGTGCCAAGCACTTCCCCGGGCACGGGGCCACCGTCACCGACTCGCACCTCGAGCTACCGACCGTCGACGTACCGCTGTCGTTGCTGCGCTCCCGGGACCTGCCGCCGTTCGCCGCCGCCGTCGAGGCCGGGGTCCAGGCGGTGATGAGCGCCCACATCCGGGTGCCGCAGCTGACCGGGGACGGGCCGGCCACCTTCAGCCGGTCCGCACTGAACGGGCTGCTCCGCGACGAGCTCGGGTTCCGCGGCGTGATCGTGACCGACGCGCTGGAGATGCGTGGCGCGGCGGGCGCGGCCGGCAGCATCCCGCGGGCCGCGGTCGCCGCCCTCGCCGCCGGGGCCGACCTGCTGTGCATCGGCGCGGTCGTCGACCTCGAACTCGTCGAAGCGGTTGCCGCCGAGATCGCGGCCGCCACCCGGGACGGGCGGCTCGCCCTGGATCGGCTGGAAGACGCCGCCGAGCGCACCGCCGCCCTGGCCGCCTGGAGCACACCACGAGCCGGCCACCAGACCCACACGACACGAGAAGGCAGCCCGGCGCGGGAAAAGAGCGCGGCACGGGGAGACGGCCCGGCGCGGGAAGAAAGCCCGGCGCGGGAAAGAAGCGCGACACGAGAAGGCCACCCGGCGCGGGAAGAAAGCCCGGCACGGGGAGACAGTGCGGCACCGGAAAGGGGCCGCCGCCCCGATTTCGAGCTGGGAGTCGAGGCCGCCCGGCAGGGGATGCGGTTCGAGGGGTCGGACGACAGGCTGCGGAATCCGCTCGTGGTGCGGTTCGTGGCCGGGTATTCGATCGCCGAGGGCAAAGTGCCGTGGGGGCTCGCGCCGCACCTGGCGACCGCCGAGGAGATCGAGGTGCTGGCCGCCGACGCGACGGTCGAGTCGATCACGGAGCGTGCCGGTGACCGGCCGATCGTGCTGGTCGGCCGCCGCCTGCACAACTCGCCCGCGGCCCGGACCCTGATCGAGAAGCTGGCCGCGGACCGCCCGGTCGGTGTGGTCGAGATGGGCTGGCCGTCGCAGTGGCGCCCGGCCGGCGTGGACGCCTTCGTGATCACGCACGGTGCGAGTCTCGCCAACAGCCGCGCCGCAGCCGAGGCCCTCGGGCTGGTCGCCACCGCCGTCTCAGCCCTGCCGAAACAGCGATGAGAACCAGCTGAGGATTGGCAGGCGACATCACGGTGCGTCACTAGGCCGGTTCCGGGCGTCACCAGTGTCCGGCTATGGGCGAAACTTCTGGGCGAACCGGACCAACCGAACGGGCAATCCGCCTACGCTGCGCTTCCCCCCAGGCTCACCCGTCACCTAGCGTGATGGGCAGAAGGTGGGTCTGGGGAACGTCGCGGAGCTCGGCTCGGGACCAGTTGGATTCGCGACGCAGACGGTGTGCCGGACTTCGGCAGGGCTTCGGGAGCTGCCCGCCGAAGTCCGGCACACCAAAAATCAGGCCGCCGACGTCTTGACCAGGGTCCGGATCTGGCGCAGCAGCACCGACAGCGCCGCCAGCTCGGCCGGAGTGTCCTCCACGTTGCCCATCGCGTTCGACGCGCGGGCGATCGAGGCCGCGTTCACCTGTTCCCACTCGGACACCCGGTCCTCCGGGGCGGCCGTCGACGGGGTCGACTGGAGCACCTCGGCGGTCAGGGCGGCCAGCGCCGCGTACAGGTCGTAGCGCAGTGCCATCCGGGCCAGGGTCTGCCAGCGGTCGCCGCGCGGCAGCCGGGAGATGTGCGACAGCAGCGCGTCCACCCCGAAACGCTCGGAGAGCACGAAGTAGACCTGCGCCACCTCGGCCGGGTCCCGGTCGATCGAGGACGCCGACTCCAGGATGTCCAGCAGGCCGAAGCCGTAGAACACCCGGCTCACCGCGGCGGCCAGGTGCTCCGGCACGCCCTTGCCGGCCAACTCCTCGGCCCGGTTCTCCAGGGAGCGGCGCTCCCGGCCGATGAGCACCTCGGGCAGGCGCGGCAGCAGGTCGGCGATGCCCGGGCCCAGCTTGGTGATCTCGCCGGCCACGTCGATCGGCGAACGGCGGGTGCTGACCAGCCAGCGCACCGCCCGGTCGAGCAGCCGCCGGGTCTCCAGGAAGACCAGCGTCTGCGCGGCGGTCGGCACCTCGTTGTCGAGCGCCTCGCCGGCCGCCCAGATCTCCGGCAGCCGGTAGACGTCGCGGATCACCACGTACGCCCGGATCACGTCGGCCGCGGACGCGCCGCTCTCCTCCATGGCCCGGTAGACGAACGACGTACCGCCGCGGTTGACCACCTCGTTGACCAGGGAGGTCGAGATGATCTCGCGCCGCAGCCGGTGTCCGGCCATCCGGCCGGCGAACCGCTCGCGCAGCGGCGTCGGAAAGTACTCGGTGAGCACGCCGCTGGTCCAGGCCTCATCGACCAGCTCGTCGGCGAGGACCTCACGCTCCAAACTGATCTTGACGTACGCCAGGAGCACCGCGAACTCGGGAGCGCTGAGCCCTTCGCCGTTCTCGTAGCGGACGGCGAGCTCCTTGTCGGTCGGCAGGGCCTCCAGTTCCCGGTTCAGCTCACCGCGCTGTTCCAGCGAGTTCAGCATGCGCCTGTGCACCGGGAGCAGCGAATGCGCCTGCGAGCGGGCGTTGCCGAGCGCCATCGCCTGCTCGTAGTTGTCGCGCAGCACCATCTCGCCGACCTCGTCGGTCATCAGGGCGAGCATCTCGTCGCGTTCCGGGATGGTCATCTCGCCGTCGACGACCGCGCCACCGAGCAGGATCTTGATGTTGACCTCGTGGTCGGAGCAGTCGACTCCGGCCGAGTTGTCGATGAAGTCGGTGAAGACCCGGCCACCGGCACGGGCGAACTCGATCCGCCCGCGCTGGGTCAGACCGAGGTTGCCGCCCTCGCCGACCACCTTCACCCGCAGGTCGGCGCCGTTCACCCGGATCGCGTCGTTGCCCTTGTCACCGACCTCGAGGTGCGACTCGGACCCCGCTTTCACGTAGGTGCCGATGCCGCCGTTGAAGAACAGGTCGACCGGCGCCAGCAGGATCGCCCGCATCAGATCGCCGGGGCTGATCACGGTGGCCTCGCCCAGTTGCAGCGCCTCCCGGACCTGCGGGCTGACCGGGATCGACTTCGCCGACCGCGGGTAGACGCCGCCGCCCTCGCTGATCAGGGACCTGTCGTAGTCGGCCCAGGAGGACCGGGGCAGGTCGAAGAGGCGCTTGCGTTCCCCGTACGAAATCGAGGCTGTTGGGTTTGGATCGAGGAAGACGTGGCGGTGATCGAAGGCCGCGACCAGCCGGATGTGCTGCGACAGCAGCATGCCGTTGCCGAAGACGTCGCCGGACATGTCGCCGACGCCGACCACCGTGAAATCCTCGCTCTGGGTGTCGGTGCCCAGGTCGCGGAAGTGTTTCTTGACCGACTCCCACGCGCCGCGGGCGGTGATGCCCATCTTCTTGTGGTCGTAACCGGCCGAGCCGCCGGAGGCGAACGCGTCGCCCATCCAGAAGTCCTTGCCGACCGAGATCTCGTTGGCGATGTCGGAGAAGGTCGCGGTGCCCTTGTCCGCCGCCACCACCAGGTACGGGTCGTCGCCGTCGTGCCGGACCACGTCCTTCGGCGGCACGATCTTGCCGGCCAGGATGTTGTCGGTGACGTCGAGCAGCGCGGTGATGAAGCGCTTGTAGCACTCCACAGCCTCGTCCCGGTCGCCCGGTTTCTGCTTGAGGACGAAACCGCCCTTGGCGCCGACCGGGACGATCACCGAGTTCTTCACCATCTGCGCCTTGACCAGGCCCAGGACTTCGGTACGGAAATCCTCGCGCCGATCCGACCAGCGCAACCCGCCACGCGCGACCGCGCCGAACCGCAGGTGCACACCCTCGAAGCGGGGCGAGTACACGAAGATCTCGAACTTCGGCCGCGGCTGGGGCAGGTCCGGGATGGCCTGCGGGTCGAGCTTGAAGGCCACGTAGGACTTCGGCCGGCCCTCCGGACCGCGCTGGAAGAAGCTGGTCCGCAGGGTCGCCTCGATCAGGGTGAGGTAGGAGCGCAGGATCCGGTCCTGGTCCAGGCTCTCCACCTGGTCGAGCAGCTCGGTGATCCGGTCACGGACCTCGCCCGCCTGCCGGGCCCGCTCGGTCTCACCGACGGTCAGGCTCGGCGAGAACCTGATCTCGAAGAGTTTCACCAGCAGGCCGGCGATCTCCGGGTACTGGGTGAAGGTCGACTCCAGGTAACGCTCGGAGAAGACGTTGCCGGTCTGGCGCAGGTATTTCGCGTAGGCGCGGAGCACCACCACCTGCCGCCAGGTGAGGCCGGCCAGCAGCACCAGCTCGTTGAAGCCGTCCACCTCGGCCTCGCCCCGCCAGGCGGCCGCGAACGCATTTTCCACCTGCGGGCGGACCTCGGCCAGCTCACGGTGGCCGGTCGGCGGGAGCAGGCCGAAGTCGTACAGGTAGATGACGCCGTCGGGGCGGCGGATCTCATACGGCCGCTCGTCGGTGACCCGGACACCCAGCGAGTGCAGCACCGGCAGCACCGCCGACAGCATCATCGGCTCGCCGTACCGGTACACCTTGAAACGCACGTCACGTTCGTCCGGCTCGGGAGTGCCGTCCGCGCCCAGCCGGCGCCGCCGGAACAGGTGCATGGACAGCTGGCCGGGCTCCTCCAGGAGCTCCAGTTTCGCCAGGTCCTGCATGCCCTCGTACGGCGTGTGGGTGTTCTTGTAGCTCTCCGGGTAGGCCGAGGAGTACCCCAGGAACAGCCGCCGGGCCTGCTCGTCGCCGAGTTTGCGCTCCAGCACCAGGGAGAAGTCGTCATCCCACATCCGGGTCGCGTCGGCCAGCAGCTCGGCCAGCTCGTTCGGCTCCAGCGGACCGGGCGGGGCGGCCGGATCGGTCCGCACGATGAAGTGCACCCGCGCCAGCATCCGCTCGGTGACCCGGGTGGTGTAGTCGACGCCCACCCCGTTCAGCTCGCGGAGCAGGATCTCCTGCATGCGCAGCCGGTTGCCGGTGGTGAACCGGTCCCGTGGCAGGTAGATCAGGCAGGAGATGAACCGGCCGTAGCCGTCGCGCCGCAGGAACAGCCGGAGCTGCCGGCGCCCGGCCATCCGCAGCACGCCGATGACCGCCTCGTACAGATCATCGGTCTTGATCTGGAAGAGCTCGTCGCGCGGGTACGTCTCCAGGATCTGCAGCAGGTCCTTGCCGGAGTGGCCACGGGGGGACAGGCCGGACCGGTCCATCACCTCCTGCACCTTGCGCTTGACCACGGGCAGCTGGCGCACGCTCGTCCGGTACGCCGAACTGGAGAACAGGCCCAGGAACCGGCGCTCGCCGACCACCTCGCCGGCGTCGTTGAACAGTTTCACGCCGATGTAGTCGAGGTACGCCGAACGGTGCACGGTGGCCCGCGAGTTGGCCTTGGTGATCACCAGGAGACGCCGCTCCATGGCACGCTCGTAGATCTCGGCGGCCATCTCGGCGGCCAGCCGGCGTGGTTTGCTGGCCCCGCGCAGGATGCCCAGACCGGTCCCCGGAACCGCGGTCAGGACGCCGTCGTCCAGCCGGTACTCCCGGTAGCCCAGGAAGGTGAAATGGTCGTCGGCGAGCCATTTGAGCAGCTCGATCGAGTCGGTGACGTCCTTGTCGGGCACCGGCAGGCCGCGCTCCGAACCGCGAGCGGCGGCCAGCTCGTCGGAGATGACGACGGCCCGCTGGCGCATCCGCGGCCAGTCCTCGACGGCGTCACGCACGTCGGTGAGCACCCGCCGCACCTCGTTGAGCAGCTGCTCGCGGGCCTCCGGCCGGCGCACCGGGTCGATCTCGATCCGGATCCAGCTCTCCACCAGGTCGCCCTCGATGGCGTCGTCGGCCTCGACGTCCGCCTCCAGCTGGGCGAGCGCTCCGAGCGGCTCGCGGCGCACCACGATCAGCGGGTGCACCATCAGGTAGACCTGCAGATTGTGGGCGGTGAGCAGGGCGATGACCGAGTCCACCAGGAACGGCATGTCATCGGTGACGACCCGCAGGACGCTGTGCGCCTGGGGGCCGCTCGGCTCGGTGATGGCGAGCTTCAGCTCACCGGGCAGACGATTGCGGGCCAGCTCGCGGTGCTCGACCGCGGCCGCAAACATCTCGTCGGGCGTGTATCCGATCAGTTCCTCGTCGGGGGCGAACCGCCAGAAGCGGCTCACCAGCGAGGCGGTGTTGTGGTCGTCGCCCGCCCGCTCGACGGCGTGGGCGACCAGCCGCTCGGCGTTGGGGACCTCGTCACTCAACAACGCGGTCTGATCAGAATCGGTCGCTGCCTCGTCGGCGACAGCCATGGTCCGGCGCTCCCCTCACCCACGGCACTGTGGGCTCGAACGTGTCGAGGACAGCCTAGAGCCAGCCCCCCGTGCCTCTCACACCCCCGGTGTGCCCGATCCGCGGGACAGCCGAACGGGCATCTGTTTATTACGGTTCGTTCAGCTACCCACCGAGAGGACCCTCATGCGCCGCTCCTCCGCCGGCCTGGCCGCGCTGCTGCTCGCCGCTTCCTGCGGGCTCACCGCCTGCTCCTCGGACCCCGCCGAGGACTCCGTCACGGCGTTCCTCAGCGGCTGGACCGGCGGCAAGCTCGACGACGTGGGCTTCGTCACCGCGGCCGGCGGCAAGATCGCCGCGAACGAGGTGCAGAGCCAGCTCACCGCCCTCTACGGCGACCTCGCCGGGCAGCCGATCGCCGTCACCACGGCCGGCGCCACCGAAGAGACCGGCGACAACGCCAGCACGCCGATCACCGTCAAATGGACGCTGCCCGGCGACGTCGAGTGGAGTTACCGGAGCACCGTCCGGTCCACCAAGGCCGGCACGGACGGCTGGAGCGTCGTCTGGGAACCGGCGATCGTCCAGCAGGACCTGGCCGCCGGCGAGAAACTGCGGCTGCGCCGCGTCGCCGCCACCCGGGCCGGCATCCTCGACGCCAAAGGCCAGGTCCTGGTCGGCCCGCAGAAGGTGACGATCGTCGGAGTGAGTCCGGAACGGATCACCGACCTGCCGAAACTCCAGCAGGACCTGGCGACGCTGTTCCGCCGGATCAATGTGGACGTCGACCTGAGCGACCTCAAAGACCGCGTCGACAAGGCCGACCCCGGCGCCTTCCTCGACCTGATCAGCCTGCGGCAGTCCGATTATCAGAAGATCCGGGCGGAGGTACGGCCACTGCCCGGCACCGTCTTCCGGGACGAGATCAGGCAGCTCGCACCCACCCGGGCCTTCGCGCGCGCCCTGCTCGGCACCGTCGACGCGGCCACCGAGGAGGACATCGCCGCCAAACCGGGCGTCCTGCTGGCCGGCGACCAGACCGGGCACGGCGGCCTCCAGCAGAAATACGACGACACCCTGCGCGGTACGGCCGGACTCTCCGTCGTGATCGCCCGGGAGGCGGCCGACGGCGCCACTGAGGACACCAAGCTCTTCACCAGCGAGCCGGTCGCCGGCAAACCGATCAAAGTGACGCTCGACACCAAGGTGCAGAACGCGGCCGACACCGCCCTCGCCGCCGAGAAGCAGCCCAGCTCCCTGGTCGCCATCCGGGTCAGCGACGGCGCCGTGCTGGCCTCCGCCAACGGCCCCGAGCCGGGCGGGGTCAACACCGCCTTCACCGGCCAGGTCCCCCCGGGGTCGACGTTCAAGATGATCTCGGCGTACGGACTACTCGCCCGCGACGTCATTACCGCCGACACCGCTGTGGACTGTCCGAAAACGGTCACGGTCGACGGGCGGGAGTTCAAGAACTCGCACGATCAGGCGCTCGGCAAGGTGCCGTTCCATGTGGACTTCGCCAAGTCCTGCAACACCGCGTTCGCCGGACTCGCCCCCAAGCTCGGCTCGGCCGGGCTCCAGGAGGCGTCGGCCGCGCTCGGGCTCGGCGGCAAATGGGATCTCGGCGTCGACGCGTACCCCGGCCAGGTCTCCGACGGCGGCACCGCCACCGAACTCGCCGCCGCCGTCTTCGGCCAGGGCAGCACCGTGGTCAGCCCGCTCGCCATGGCCGGCGCCACCGCGGCCGTCGCCAAAGGACAGTTCCAGCAGCCCAAACTGCTCCTCGACCCGGCGCCCGCGGCGGCACTCCCGGCCGGGCCGCAACTCGACCAGGACGCACTCGGCGAACTCCGCGCCATGATGCGCGAGGTCGTCACCGGCGGCACCGCGACCGCGTTGCGCAACGTCCCCGGCGGCGCCGTCCACGGCAAGACCGGAACCGCCGAGTTCCAGACCGGCTCCGAGGACACCCACTCGTGGTTCATCGGCTACCAGGGCGACGTCGCGTTCGCCGTGATGGTCCAGAAGGGCGGAGCCGGCTCCGAGGCCGCGGTCCCGGTGGTGCAGCGCTTCCTGACCGCCCTGAACTGACGGTTCCGGACCGGTCTCGGAGTTCCCGGCCAGCCGGCGGATCGACGGCTGGCCGGGACCCTGTCACGACCCCGCCCGCGAGCCCGTCGCGAGCCCGTCGCGAGCCCGTCGCGAGCCCGTCGCGAGCCCGTCGCGAGCCCGTCGCGAGCCCGTCGCGAGCCCGGCGCGAGCCCGTCGCGAGCCCGTGACGGACGGGCCGGACTCTCGCGAGGGCGGAGGGACGATCAGCGCACACAATGCGGCAACGTGGGATTCCATCGTTGCCGGGACGGAGACGGACGCACACGGTCCGCGCAACGTGTGCGCCTGTCCCCGTCAGAACGAAGCAGGAGCACACGTTCGGCGATTGTGTGCGCTGATCGCCGCTGGCAGCGACCCTGATGAGTCTGTCCGGCTGGACCTGGATCGGCCACTCCACCGAGGTGATGGGCCGGAACCGCCGAGCCGGTCAGGCGACACCGGGTGGGAAACCGGGGAACGAACTCGGGCCGGACGCCGGTGGGCCGAAGCTGCCGTCCGCGGGCGGGCGTGGGCGCAGCATTCCCGGGCGGGTGGCGGGCAACGGCTCGGAGTCGAGCAGCGGAGCCGAACCGAGTGGCCGGGACAGCAGGCGCACCTCGGCACGCTCCGGCTCGGCCGGGGTCTTCTCCGGTCGCTGCCCGGCGGGGGTCTTCTCCGGGCCCGGCTCGTCGTCGGTCTCGGCCACCGGCTCGAGCTCCCCGTCGGCTGAGTCGGGCTCGGCTACCTCCGCTTCGGAATCCGGCACCGGCTCAGCCTCGTCACCGGACTCGACTGCGGCCGACACCCCAGACGACCTGCCATTCGACACTCCAGCTGACGTGCCATCCGATACCCCAGACGACCTGCCATTCGACACTCCGGCTGACGTGCCGTTCGATCCTCCGGCCGACGTGCCATCCGATACCTCGGCCGACGTGCCGTTCGATGCTGCGGCTGACGTGCCATCCGATACCTCGGCCGACGTGCCGATCGATGCTGCGGCCGACGTGGGCATCGGTGCGCCATTCGAAGCGGCATCGTGATCGAGATCGTCCGTGATCTCGCTGCCCGAGCCACGGCTGGTCTCCGCTGTCGCCCGGTTTCCGTTGGCTGACTCGCCTGCCGCCTCGTCCGGATCGCCGGTGGCCTGCCTGGGCACGACTGTGTCGGTGGTGGTGCTGTTCTGGTCGGCCGGTGTCCGTGCCTGGTCAGCGGCGCGGGCCACGGGTGACGGGATCGGTGCGTGGCCGGTGGCGAGCGCTACAGCCAGCATGAAGTCGGCATCGGACCGGGCGAGGCCGGAAAGACCTCCCCGGGCCGGTTCGGTTGTTCCCGCCACGGCGGTGGTCAGGCCCGCGGCGGCCGGCTCGGCGCGACCGTCGAGGGCACCGGGAGTGGTCGCCGCCTCGGAGCCGGAGACAGCCGGATCCGTCCCGGCCGGGTCGGATTCCCGGTCATGAAGGCCGTCGTCGGCTCCTGAACCGTCACCACCACCGGAGGCGGCCACGAGTTCGGGATCGACGGAACTGTCCGGATCACCGGCACCAGCATCACCGGAGGGAACCGGCTCGGCATCGGCGGCATCCGCACCTGAATCGTCCGAGACGACCACGCCACCGGACGGAACAACAGGCTCGGGATCGACCGCGTCCGTACCGCCCACGCGACCGGAAGAAGCAACCGGCTCGGCATCGATCGCATCCGCACCGCCCACGCGACCGGAAGGAACAACCGGCTCGGCATCGACGGGGCTGGTGGCTGGACCGCCGGCAACTGCGCCGGGTTCGGAGACAACGTCCGGCTCGGCCGTATCCGCATCCGGATCGGCCGGGTCGGCGGTGTGGTCGAGGAAGGTTTCCGGCTCCGGGTCTGCAGCGGAATCGAGCCCCGTGATCTCGATCGAGATCCTCGTGACAGGCAGCTCAGCGGCTGCGGGACCATCGGGATCTGTGGCGGATTCATCGCCGGTGGCCGAGGCGGCTGCCGCGGAGGCGGCTGCCGCGGAGGCGAATTCGTCACCGCTGACCGCCGCGGAGGCGAAGTCGTCACCGATGGCCGACACGGAGGCGGATTCGTCACCGGTGGGCGCGGCGGAGGCGAGTTCGTCACCGGTGGGCGCGGTGGGGGCGAGGCCGTCACCGATGGCCGCAGCGGAGGCGGATTCGTCACGGGTGGGCGCAGCGGAGGCGGATTCGTCACGGGTGGGCGCAGCGGAGGCGGATTCGTCACCGGTGGCCGCCGCGGGGGCGAGGTCGTCGGCGGCGTCCGAAGTCGTGGGCCCGGCTTCGGGCGGCGCCGGCGGGATCAGCGGGCCGGGACGGGACGGGGAGCGGCGGGTGGCCGGCTTGTCCAGGTCGCGGCGGGCGGCGATCAGGTCCGGGCGGGGGGTCGTCGTGCGTACCGGAGAAAGGCCGCTGACCACCGCCGACGTTATCTCGGACGCATAGCGGCCGTCCGGGTCGTAGTCGGGGTCGAAGACGGTGATCTCCACGCCCAGGCAGTGTGGGGACTCGACGAGGCCGGTGAGGAGGAGTTCCAGTTCGGGGAAGGCGATGCCGCCCGGGTCGGGGGCGTCGACGGCCGGCATCACGGCCGGGTCGAGGACGTCCACGTCGATGTGCACCCAGTAGCCGGCGCAGTCGACGAGCTGGTCGCGGGCCCACTGGGCGCTGCGGGCGGCGCCCTCGGCACGGAGCGCGGGAACCGGGCGGGTCACGATGCCGGCGGCCTGGAGGTCGAGGCGGTACTCGTCCTGGGCGCGGATGCCGAGAACCACCACGTCGATGTCGCGGAAGTACGGCCGGCGGGACTCGATGGCGGCCAGGTCGGCCTGGCCCCGGCCGGTGACGAGAGCCAGGTCCTCACCGGCGGCGGCGCCCACGTAGGAGGCGTTGCCGGGGTGCCGGAAGTCGGAGTGGCCGTCCACGAAGACCAGCCCGATCCGGCCGCCGACGGCGTCGCCGAGACGGTGCATGGCGATGCCGGCGCCGATCAGTATCGAGCAGTCGCCGCCGAGGACCACCGGGAACTCGCCGCCGTCGATGATCGCCCCGATCCGGTCGGCGAGCGCCCGGGAGTAGGCCGCGATCTCGGCCGCGTGGGCGACGCCGTCACCGGGACGCCAGTCGCCCGGGTCGTACCGCGGCGGGGTGAGACAACCCGCGTCGCGGGCGCCGAGTTTGGTGAGCAGACCCTGGTCGCGGAGGGCGCCGGGCGCCTTGGCGCAGCCCGGCACCGACGTCGCGGTCGGCGGGCGCAGGCCGAGATTGGACGGTGCGTCCAGAACGGCGATGCGGCGCACGACGCCCCCCTTCGTTGTGAAGCCGCAGCTTAGAAGAGTGCGCTGGCCAACGCACGCCTTGCGCCGGCGACCGCTGGGTCGTCCGGCCCGGCAACGGCGAACAACGACAAAAGGTGCTTGCGCACCGCGTCGCGGTCGTCACCGGCCGTCTTCTTGACCAGGGCGATCAACCGGGCGTACGCCTCGGCGGCCTGCCCGCTCAGCACCTCGATGTCAGCGGCGAGCCGCTGGGCCTCGAAGTCCTCCGGGTCGGCGTCGGCCTTGGCCAGCGCCGTCGACGGGTCGACGCCGGCGATCCGCCGGTACAGCTCCACCTGGGCCAGGCCGGACTCGGCGGCCGCGTCGGCGGGTGACTCGGCGAGGATCTTCCGGTACGCCGCCTCGGCCGCGTCCAGGTCGCCACCCATCAGGGCGTCGTCGGCGGCGTCGAGACGCGGGTCCTCGGGGGCGGCCACGCTGACCCCGGCGGCCTTGAGGACGGCATCGACATACTGCCGGACCTGGGCCTCGGAGAGGACACCACTGAACCCCTCGACCGGCTGCCCGCCGATCAGGGCCGTCACCTGCGGGATGCCCTGCACCCGGAAGACCTGCGCGAGACGCGGGTTCAGATCCACATTGACCTTGCCGAGGATCCACGAGCCGCCGTACTCGACGGCCAGTTTCTCCAGCACCGGCGAGAGCTTCTTGCAGGGCTCGCACCAGTCGGCCCAGAAGTCGAGCAGGATCGGCGTGGTCAGGGACTGTTCCAGAACGGACTGGAAATCGGCCTCGTTGACGTCGATGATCACGTCCGGGGTGACGCCGGGGACGTTACCGGGAACCGGGCCTGGAACAGCACCGGGAACATTGCCGGCCGGGGCGGCCGGGGCGGCGGCGGGACGGCTCGGCGCGGCCGGTCTGGCCGGCGTCGAGGGGCGCAGCGCGCTGAGATCGACCGCGCCGCGGGTGAAGATCGACGGAGTGGTCCGTGGGTCGCTCATGGTTACCTAGTCTCGCACGCTGTCACGCCTGTTCGCGTCGCCACCAGGCCGCCGATATCGGACGTCACAACCCACTTCTCCCGGTCTCCGGCCAGCTCACCCGCCGCGGTCCTGCGAGGTCCGTCAACCCACAGGACCGCGGGGGTACGGGTCAGAAGCGCGGCGGCTCGCGGTAGATGCCCCACTCCGATTTGAGGATGCCGCAGATCTCACCGAGGGTGGCTTCGGCGCGTGCCGCCTCGAGCATGGCGGGGATCATGTTCTCTCCGGTGCGGGCCACCGTGATCAGGTGTTCCAGGGCGGCTTTCACCCGTACCCCATCGCGGTTGTCCTTGCGGCCGGTCAGGTCGCGGACCTGGACCTGCTCGACCTCGTGGGACACCCGGAGGATCTCCAGGTCCTTGGCGACCGTGCCGGTGTGCGCGTTGACCCCGACCACCTTCTTGGCGTTCTTCTCCAGGGCCTGCTGGTACGCGAACGCCGCCTCGGCGATGTGCGAGGTGAACCACCCGTCCTCGATGCCGCGCAGGATGCCCGCGGTGATGCTGCCGTCGTGGCCGAGCTCGCGGATGCGGGTGAAGATCTCCTCGGCCTCGGCCTCGATGCGGTCGGTGAGCGCCTCCACATACCACGATCCGCCGAGCGGGTCGGCCACGTTCGCCACCCCGGTCTCCTCCATCAGCACCTGCTGGGTGCGCAGGGCGATCTCGGCGGACTCGTCGGTGGGCAGCGCGAGGGTCTCGTCGAGGGCGTTGGTGTGCAGCGAGTTGGTGCCGCCGAGGACCGCGGCCAGGGCCTCGACCGCGGTCCGGACCACGTTGTTGACCGGCTGCTGCGCGGTCAGCGAGACCCCGGCGGTCTGTGTGTGGAACCGCAGCCACAACGCCTTCTCGCTGGTGGCGCCGTACTCGTCGCGCAGGTGCCGGGCCCAGATGCGGCGGGCGGCGCGGAACTTGGCGATCTCCTCGAAGAAGTCGACGTGCGCGTCGAAGAAGAAGCTGAGGCCGGGGGCGAAGGTGTTGACGTCGAGCCCGCGGGACAGGCCCAGCTCGACGTAGCCGAAACCGTCGGCGAGCGTGTACGCCAGCTCCTGCGCGGCGGTCGAGCCGGCCTCCCGGATGTGGTAGCCGCTGACCGACAGCGGCTTGTACCGCGGGATCTCCCGGGCGCAGTACTCCATCAGGTCGCCGATCAGGCGCAGGTGCGGCTCGGGCGCGAAGAGCCACTCCTTCTGGGCGATGTACTCCTTGAAGATGTCGGTCTGCAGGGTGCCGTCGAGTTTCGAGAGGTCGGCGCCCTGCCGCTCGGCGGCCACCAGATACATGCAGAAGACCGGGACGGCCGGCCCGGAGATGGTCATGCTGGTGGTGACGTCCTGCAACGGGATGCCCTCGAAGAGCACGTCCATGTCGGCGGCCGAGTCGATGGCGACACCGCAGTGGCCGACCTCGCCGAGCGCCTCGGGCTCGTCGGAGTCGCGGCCCATCAGGGTGGGCATGTCGAACGCGACGCTGAGCCCGCCACCGCCGGCGGCCAGGATCATCTTGTAACGCTCGTTGGTCTGCCGGGCGTTGCCGAAGCCCGCGAACTGGCGGATCGTCCAGGTCCGCCCGCGGTAGCCGGTCGGGTGCAGCCCTCTGGTGAACGGGAACTCACCGGGCCATCCGATGCGCTCGAAGCCGGGGTAGGCGATGCCCTCGGGTGGCCCGTAGACCGGTTCCACCGTCGCCCCGGAGAGCGTGGTGAAGTCGGCGTCCCGCTTGCGGGCCGCATCGTAGCGTCGTTGCCAGCGCTCACGGCCGGCGTGGATCTCGGCTGCATCCATACCTGCCATGTTAGATCAGAACTGAACGATCGCTAAGGCCTCCGGCCCGCCTCACAGCAAGGGTTTTCCCCGTTGCCGACCGATCGGCCGGGAAACGAGAGTGGAGGACAAGCAGTTCCCCAGAGGCCCCGGTGGCGCCCGCCAACGCCGCCGGGGCCCCCACGACTCACCGCGGCGCCCGCGCCAGCACCGGCACCCGGTGCTCGAAGATCCACGCCTGCGGGTCGCCGCGCCGGTGCAGCATCCGCATCACCAGCGGCGTCATCGCGTCCCGGATCGCCGCGCCGACCGGCCCGGCGACCTTGGTGCTGCTGGTCCGCCGCCCGTGCGCGACCACCTTCTCCACCCGTGGCCGGCGCGCCGCCTCGTACGCGGCCAGCGCCACGGCCTGATCCGGGTGCTCGCGCAGGCTGTGCCCGAGGACCACGGCATCCTCCAGCGCCTGCGAGGCGCCCTGCCCGGACGACGGCGCGACGGCGTGCGCCGCGTCCCCGATCAGCACCATCCGGTCGGTGTGCCAGACCGGCACGCGGGGCAGGTCACGGGTGCTCCACGGGCCGAGGATCCCGCCGGTGGCCCGGATCAGGTCGCCGGCCGGCTCGCCCTCGAACAGGCCCAGCAGGTAGGCGCGCCAGGTCTCGGCGGTGAACTCACCGGGCTCGACCGGGCGCCGGCGCGGCGGGTTGGCGAACCACCAGACCCGGCCGTCCGGACCGGCGGTCCAGCCGAAGAAGGCCTTCCGGCCGAACGACATCTGCATCGCTCCGGGCGGCGGGACCAGCGCGGGATCGACCGGGGCGTCGGTGAAACCGCCGGTGTCGAGGAGGCCGAGGAAGTGCGGCGCGGGCGATTCCGGATCGATGGCGGTACGGGTACGCGAGTTCAGCCCGTCCGCGCCGACCAGCAGTTCCCCGGTGACCGAGCGGCCGCCGGCGAACTCCGCGGTGACCCCGTGCGGGCCGGAGTGTGCGGTGGTGAGCCGGTGGCCGTACACGATCTCGATGCCCTGCCGTTCGGCCTCGGCCCGCAGCGCCGCGTAGAGGTCGGCGCGCCGGATCGTGGTGGTGACCGCCCCGTCCGGGGTGGGCCCGCCGAGCGGCAACTCGGCGAGCAGCCGGCCGGACGCGCGGCGCAGCGCGAGCCGGGGCGTGGCGAACCCGCGGGCCAGCACCACCGCCGGGTCGGCGCCGAGGGACCGCAGCGCGTTCACCCCGTTCACCGCGATGGTCACGAAGACGCCGCGCTCGGCGTCGCCCGGCCGGCCGGCCTCGTGGATCACCGGGGTGCGGCCGGCGAGGCGGAGGGCGATGGCGGCGGCGGTCCCGGCGATGCCGCCCCCGATGACGATGGCATCCTGCTCTCTCGTAGTCATAAAATAACTATTGATGAGATGACTAGGAACCGTCAACCCCTAAGCTGACCCGCATGAAGCGGTCTCCCCTGGCGATGGTTCTGCTGGCTCTACTGGTGGAGGCGCCGATGCACCCGTACCGGATGCAGCAGGTGATCAAGGAGCGCGGTCAGGACCAGCTGGTCAACGTCGCGCAGCGCAACAGCGTCTATCAGACCCTCGATCGATTGGTACGGGAGGGACTGGCCCGCCCCGGTGAGACCACCCGGGAGCCCGGCCGTCCGGAGCGCACCGTCTACGAGGTGACCGAGGAGGGCGCGGCCAGCCTGCGGCGCTGGCTGCTGGAGATGCTGCCGGAGCCGGCCCGCGAGTTCCCGGAGTTCCCGGTGGCGCTGGCCTTCCTGCCGATGCTCTCCCCAGCCGAGACCCGTGAGCTGCTGGAACGCCGGGTGGAGAAACTGACCGAGCGGGCCGCCGCCGTCGACGCGCAGGCCCCACCCGGACTGCCCCGGTTGTTCCTGATCGAGGACGAGTACCGGGCCGGCATGCTGCGCGCCGAGATCGCATGGCTGCGCGCGCTGATCACCGAACTGGCGGACGGCGCCCTGACCTGGGACCGCGCCCTGATCGAGCAGACGCTGGCCCGCTTCGCCTGACGCTCCCGCTCTCCGCTTCCGGCTTCCGCCGTCGATCTTGGACAGGTGTGACCGAGGTCCACGAGATCGCGGAAGTGAGGGTGGTCAGAGACCTGCCAGCAGCTCCGCGGCGGCGGCGTGCGGGTCGATCGTGCCGTCGGCGACCCGGGCCGCCAGCGCCGGCAGGGCGGCGCCCCCGCGCAGGTCGCCCATCCGCGCCCGCAGTGTGCCCAGCGCCAGCGCCGAGATCTCCGCGGCGGCCCGCTGCTCACGCCGTCTGCGCAGGTTGCCGGTGCTCTCCAGCCACTCGCGGTGCTTGCCGACGGCGGCCACCACGTCGTCGATGCCCTCGTTCTTGACGGCGACCGCACGGACCACCTGGGGCCGCCACTCGCCCGGCCCGCGTTCGCCGAGGGCGAGCATGCCCTGGATGTCACGGTAGGTGGCGTCGGCGCCGGGCCGGTCCGCCTTGTTGATCACGAAGACGTCGGCGATCTCCAGTACGCCCGCCTTCACCGCCTGGATCGCGTCGCCCATCCCGGGTGCGAGCAGCACCAGCGTGGTGTCGGCGAGCGAGGCGATCTCCACCTCGGCCTGCCCGACACCGACCGTCTCGACCAGGATCACGTCGCAGCCGGCGCCCTCCAGCACCCGGACCGCCTGCGGGGTGGCCGCCGACAGACCGCCGAGCTGGCCCCGGCTGGACATCGAGCGGATGTAGACCCCGGAGTCGGCGGTGTGGTCCTGCATCCGGATCCGGTCGCCGAGGATCGCCCCGCCGGTGAACGGGCTGGACGGGTCGACGGCCAGCACCCCGACCCGGTTTCCGGCCTCACGCAGGGCGCGGACCAGCTCGTTCGTGGTGGTCGACTTGCCCACCCCGGGTGCGCCGGTGAGCCCGACGACCTGGGCCCGCCCGGCGTGCGACGCCATCGCGGCGGCCACCTCGGGCAGCGCCGGATCGTCGTTCTCGACCAGGCTGATCAGGCGCGCCACCGACCGGGCGTCACCCTCCCGCGCCTTGGCGACGAGGGAGGGCACGTCACGCGACCGGCGCTGGATCACGCCGCGGGGACCTTGATGATCAGAGCGTCGCCCTGCCCGCCGCCGCCGCACAGCCCGGCCGCACCGAGGCCGCCGCCGCGCCGCTGGAGCTCCAGCGCGAGGGTCAGCACCAGCCGGGCGCCGGACATGCCGATCGGGTGGCCGAGCGCGATGGCGCCGCCGTTCACGTTGACGATCGACTCGTCCACCTTCAGCTCGCGAGTGGACTGGATGACCACCTGGGCGAACGCCTCGTTGATCTCGATCAGGTCGAGGTCCTCGACGGCGAGGCCGGCCTTCCCGAGCGCGTGCCGGATGGCGTTGGCCGGCTGGGACTGCAACGAGCTGTCCGGACCGGCGACGTTGCCGTGCGACACGATCTCGGCGAGCCAGGTCAGCCCCAGCTCCTCAGCCTTGGCCTTGCTCATCACCACGACCGCGGCGGCGCCGTCGGAGATCGGCGAGGAGCTGGCCGCCGTGATCGTGCCGTCCGGGGTGAAGGCCGGCCGCAGCCTGGCCAGCGACTCGCCGGTGGTGTCGGGGCGGACACCCTCGTCGCCGTCGACCGGCCCGGCGGCGTTGCGGCCACCGGCCGGGACCGGCGCGATCTCGGCGGCGAACCGGCCGTCCCGCTGGGCGGCGGCGGCCCGCTGGTGGCTCTGCGCGGCGAACGCGTCCTGCTCCTGGCGGGTGATGCCCAGGCCCACCCCACTGGCCTCGGTGGACTCGCCCATCGAGATGCCCGCCCACGGGTCCATCAGGCCGTCGAAGGCGGTGTGGTCACGCACCAGCACGTCACCGAACTTACGGCCCGCGCGCTGGTCGGTCAGCAGATGCGGCGCATTGGTCATCGACTCCATGCCGCCGGCCACCACGACGTCGAACTCGCCGGCCCGGATCAGCTGGTCGGCCAGGGCGATCGCGTCCAGCCCGGAGAGACACACCTTGTTGACAGTGAGCGCCGGAACGGACATCGGGATGCCGGCCGCGACGGCGGCCTGACGGGCCGGGATCTGACCGCAGCCGGCCTGGAGCACCTGGCCCATGATCACGTACTGCACACGGCCGGGCTCGATGCCGGCCCGGCCGAGGGCGGCGGCGATGGCGTGCCCGCCGAGGGCGGTGGCGGGCAGGTGCTTGAGGTTTCCGAGGAGGCGCCCCATCGGGGTCCGGGCGCCGCTGACGATGACGGAGCTGGTCACGGTCGTGATCCGATCTGCGGGAACGGGCGCGGGGAACACCCGGAGTGGCCTTAACGATGGGTCAGGTCCGAGACTAGCCCCATGACTGACGACACATCGAGCGGCACCGCGGCTGAGAATGTCACATTCTCCGATGTCGGCCTCCTGAAAATCGATCATGTCGGGATCGCGGTGGCCGATCTGGACGAAGCGCTCCGCTTCTATGCCCGGAACTTCGGTTTGCACTGTGTGCACCAAGAGACGAACGAGGAGCAGGGCGTCCGGGAGGCGATGCTCGCGGTCGGCGACGGCAGCGGCCCGCGACTGCAGCTGCTGGCTCCGGCCCGGCCCGACTCGGCGATCGCGAAGTTCATCGACCGCAGCGGCCCCGGCCTGCAACAACTCGCCTACACGGTGGCCGACGTGGAGGCCGCCGCGGACGCGCTGCGGGCCCGGGGGCTGCGGCTGCTCTACGACAAGCCGAAGCGGGGCACGGCGGGTTCCCGGATCAACTTCGTGCACCCCAAGGACGCCGGGGGTGTGCTGGTGGAGCTGGTGGAGCCGGCGTGAGGCGTACCTCTCGCGGGTGATTCGACCTGACGCGGACCCGCCCGCCTGGCAGGATCGGGGGCATTGAGCAGGGCCGACGACCCCGGCGACGGGCCCGGAATCCCCCGAAGCCCCGAGTGGGCTGGTGACAGCGGGACGACGCCGGACCGGCCGGTGAGTCAGCGGTACTCCCCGAACGGCCCGGGGGCGGTCTGCGCTCCAGGTCGAAGCTGATCTACGATGCGGTTCGGATGCCCATCGGCTCTTGCATGTCCGATTCCTCTTCGCCAGGATGGCGCAATGCCCCAGCAGCAGGATCAGAACCTGGCCTTCTTCGAGACCGCCAACTCTCAGCACGACTTCACCGTCGTACTGCGGGGATATGACCGCGGACAGGTCGACGGACACATCGGCCGGCTGCTCGCCGCGCTGAACCAGTCCGAGGCGGCCCGCGGCGAGGCCGAGCAGCGGATGAACGACGCGCAGCGTCGCCTGCGCCAGGCCGAGCAGCGTCTGAACGCGCTCGAGCAGAAGCTCGCCGACAGCAACAAGTTGCTGGAGGAGAACAACAGGCCGACGCTCTCCGGGCTGGGCACCCGGGTGGAGCAGATCCTGCGTCTCGCCGAGGAGCAGGCGAACGATCACCGCAACGAGGCGAAGCGGGAGTCCGAGGGCATTCTCTCCGCGGCCCGTCTCGAGGCCCGCGAGATCACCGACAAGGCGCGTGCCGAGGCCGCCGCCATGAAGGCGACCGCCGAGCGTGAGGCCGGCCAGGTCCGCACGCACGCCGAGCGGGAGGCCGCCGAGGCCCGGGTCCAGGCCCGGCGCGAGGCCGACACGCTGCGGTCGGACGCCGACCGCGAGACCAAGCAGTTGCGCACGGTGACCGCACACGAGGTCGCCGAGCTCAAGTCGACCGTGGAGCGTGAGGTCGCGTCGCTGCGCGCCACCGCCGAGCGGGAGATCACCCAGGCCCGCGCGAAGGCCGGCCGGGAGGCCGAGGAGAAGCGCGCCGAGGCCACCAAGCTGCTCGCCGACGCCCGCGACAAGCGCGAGAAGGACCTGCAGGCCCTGGCGCTGGAGATCGCCGAGCGCCGGGAGAAGGCCGAGGCCGAGGAGTCGCAGCGGCACGCCGCCCAGGTCGCCGCCACCCAGAAGATGGTGGCCGAGGCCGAGGAGCGGGCCCGCGCCGCCGAGGACCGGTCGAAGGAGATCGAGCAGCGCGCCGAGAGCCGCCGCATCGAGTCCGAGCGTCACTCGTCCGAGACCGTCGAGAAGGCGCGGGCGCTGGCCGAGAAGACCGTCACCGAGGCCCGCCAGGAGGCCAACCGCCTGCTCGGCGACGCCCGCCAGGAGGCGGAGCTGACCACTCAGGCGGCCCGCCGCGAGGTCGAGGACCTGACCCGTCAGAAGGACGCGGTCACCAACCAGCTGGGTCAGATGCTGTCCGGCCTGTCCGGCCTGGTGCCGGGGGTCGGCGGAGCCGCTGCACCGGCTGCCGCGGCCGCCGTGGCAGCAGCCGCCGCCAAGCCCGCCGAGGCGCCCGCACAGCGTGCTCCCGAGCAGGTCACGGCCCAGGGCGAGCTGGCCGAGGCGGATGACGACGAGGACGAGCCGGTCGCCGCTCAGACGAATTCCTGACCCGAGACCATCGTCTCTCTCCGGTTGCGGAGCCGCCGCGAGTGCGCGACGGTTGACAACGGCCGGGGCATTCGATGACGAAATCAGGCCGTACCGGAGTTTCTCCGGTACGGCCTGACTCGTTTCGCGCTTGCCTGGGTTTATCGAGCCGAGGTCAGACAGATCACAACTACCCGGATCGTCTCTGCCAAACCGGTGTGTATCGACACGCCACGGGACGATGCGTATGTGAGGATGGAAAGCATGTCGCACGGCGGTGAAATTCTCGGTCTCGGCGGAGATTCGGCCACCGAACCCAGCTTCGAGACCGCCCTGCGGGGTTACGAGCGCAAGCAGGTCGAGCGATACGTGACCCGGGCGGAGAACGAGATCGCCGCCCTCCTCGCCGACCGCGAGCAGGCCTACTCGCAGATGCAGGCGATGACGGCGCAGATAAAGGGTCTACAGGCGGAGCTGGCCCAGGCGCGGCGTGACTCCGGGGTCAGCGGTGAGGTGTCGTTCCGGCACCTGGGCCCGCGGGTCGAGCAGATCCTGGCGCTGGCCGAGGAGCAGGGCGAGGCGATCAAGGCGTCGGCGACCGACGACATCGCCTCCCGGCTGGCCGAGGCCGAGCGGATCCGGGCCGAGGCCGAGGCGCACGCCCACAACGGCATCCGTGACTTCGAGATCGCTCTGGCCGCGCGCCGTGCCGAGGAGGAGAAGGCCGACACCGCCAAGCGGACCGCCTCCGACAAGGCGCTGGCCGCCGCCCGTCAGGCCGGCGAGCAGATGCGCAAGGAGGCGGAGGCGGTGCTGGCCCGTTCCCGCAACGAGGGCCAGCACCTGGTCGAGCAGGCCGCCCAGGATGCCGCCCGGCAGCGGGCCGAGGTGGACGGCTATGTGCAGTCCACCCGGATGCAGGCCGAGCAGGAGCTCAAGGCGCTGCGGGAGAAGACCAGCCAGGAGATCGCCGCCAAGCGGGCCGAGGCCGAGCGCGAGCTGGCCGACCTGAAGGCGTCGGTCGAGCACGAGCTGGCGCTGCGCCGGCACTCGGTGATCGAGGAGCTGGGCCAGATGCGGGCCGGCGTCGAGAAGCAGTGCGCCGACCTGCGCAGCGAGGCCGACAAGTATGCCGAGGAGGTCCTCCGGCGGTCGGACGATCAGGCCACGGCCGTGCGCAAGGAGATCGCCGCCCAGCAGGAGAAGATCGCCCAGGCCGGCCGGGAGCTGGAGGCCGCCAACGGCGAGGTGGCGCAGGCCGAGCAGCGCCGGGTCGCCGCGCTGGAGCAGGCCCAGAGCGCCGAGACCGAGGCCGAGCGGGTCCGCCAGCGTCTCGCCGAGACCCAGCAGCAGCTGGAGTCGGAGCTGAAGCGGGTGGCCGAGGCGAAGCGTTCCGGTGAGGCCGCCGAGCGGCACGCCGCCGATGTTCGCCGCCAGGTGCAGAAAGAGGCGAAGCGGGTCGCCGAGCTGGCCGCGGCCGCGGTGCTGGCGGCGGCCGCCGACCCGAGTGACCCGGGCGAGCCGGAGGCGCCGGCCGAGAAGCCGGTGGAGCCGGTGCCGATGGCGGTCCAGCCCCAGCCCGCGGAGAAGCAGCCGGGCAAGGTGACCGCGTCGGCGAAGGTGACGGTTCCGCAGGCGACCCGGATCCCGGCCGACGCCGAGTGAGATCAGGGTCGTCCCCGGTGGTGGGCCGAGCTCGGCGGCGATAGCCTCCGATCGCCGGATTCGGTGATCGAGGAGGTCTGATGTCCGCCGAGCCACCCGCCGACGCGAAACCACCGGTCGAGGAGAAAACACCGGTCGAGGAGAAAACACCGGTCGAGAAGGCGCCGGTCGAGGAGAAACCGTTCGGTGAGCCCGGGCCGCCGCTCAACCGACGCAACCCGTTCCTGGTCGGATTCCTCTTCGGACTCGGCCTGCTGGTGGCGTATTCGCTGTTCCTCGGCATCCGCAACGCCACCTCGATGCTCATCCTGATCTTCATCGCGCTGTTCCTGGCGATCGGCCTCAACCCGGCGGTGACCCGGCTGCGCAGGTGGGGGCTGCGCCGGGGCGCGGCGGTGGCGATCGTGGCGCTCAGCGTGGTCGGGCTGCTGGCCGGCGGGATCGTGGCGCTGATCCCGCCGCTGGTCACCCAGACCACTGAGCTGATCAACAACGCGCCGGACGTGGTGGAGAGCCTGCGCCGCAGCCAGACCGTCAACGAGCTGGTGCAGCGCTACGACATCGCCAACCGGGTGCAGGGCGCGGTGAACGCCGGGACGATCACGAACGCCCTGGGCGGGGTGGTCGGCGGCGCCCGGCTGCTGTTCGGCACGATCTTCAACATCCTGACCGTGCTGGTCCTGACGATCTACTTCATGGCGTCGTTCGAGCGGCTCAAGTCGACCGGTTACCGGCTGGTCCCGGCCTCCCGGCGGGAGCGGGTCACGCTGATCGGCGACGAGATCCTGACCAAGGTCGGCGCGTACATGGTGGGCGCGCTGGCGATCGCCGTGCTGGCCGGGGCGAGCACTTTCGCGCTGGCTCTGGCGCTGGGGCTGGCGTACCCCTTCGCGCTGGCCGTGGTCGTCGCGGTCTGTGACCTGATCCCGCAGATCGGGGCCACCCTCGGCGCGATCGTGGTGAGCCTGGTCGGGCTGGCGTCGTCGGTGTCCGACGGCATCGCCTGCATCGTGTTCTTCATCATCTACCAGCAGATCGAGAACTATCTGATCTACCCGCGGGTGATGCGCCGCTCGGTCCGGGTGAGCGACGTGGCGGCGCTGGTGGCGGCCCTGCTCGGGGTCGGCCTGTTCGGCGTGATCGGCGCGCTCGTCGCGATCCCGATGGTGGCCGCCATCCAGCTGATCATGCGGGAGGTCATGCTGCCGAGCCTGGAGGAGCGCTAGTTCTTGTCGAAGGCGGCGACCGTGCGGTCGGCGTAGGCGGTGGCGTCGCCGGTCTCCATCGGGCCGTCCCAGGTCGTCGGCAGCGGAGTGGACACCCCGGGGGCCACCCGGCGGACGATCTCGTCGAGGACCTTCTCGGCGTCGCCGACCCACAGGTGCTTGGCGCCGGGCATCGGCACGACCTCCGCCTGCGGGATGGCGGCGAAACGTTCGGCGGCTTCAGCCGGGCGCAGGTAGTCGTCGAACTCGGGGATCAGCGCGGTGACCGGCTTGCCGTCGGAGGCCCAGGCGGCCAGGTGCTCCGGCTGGGAGAAGCGCAGCGGCGGGGAGAGCAGGATCGCGCCGGAGACGGCCGGGTCCAGCCCGTACATCAGGGTCAGGTCGGTGCCGAAGGACCAGCCCACCAGCCAGATGTCCGGCAGGTCGGCGAACTCCGCGTACTCGATGGCGGCGGCCACGTCGAAACGCTCGTCGACCGCCTTCGAGAAGGATCCGCCACTCGTGCCGCGGACGCTGCTGGTGCCACGGGTGTTGAAACGCAGCACGGCGAGACCGGCCAGCGCGGGCAGCCGCCAGGCCGCCTTGCGGTAGACGTGGCTGTCCATCATCCCGCCGTGGGTGGGCAGCGGGTGCAGGCAGACGAGGGTGGCCACCGGCTCGCGGTCGAGCGGCCGGGCCAGCTCGCCGACGAGGGTGACGCCGTCCGCGGTGTGCAGCTCGATGTCCTCCCGGTGAGCCGGCAGGATCGAGTTGGCCCGGATCTGGTTGTTGCTCATGAGGAGAGTTTCACCCATACCTCGGGGCGTTGCGCGAGCGCTCCACCCCTGGCGTGCGCCGGTCACGGCCGCGCCAGCAACCCGTGTGCCAGTGACGGCGGTCGGCCATGTCGCCCCAGCCGTCGGCCGGCCACGCCACCACGTGCGCCACCCCGGGGCGGATCTCCTGCATGCAACCCGGGCAGCGGTACGTCTTGGCGGCCGCCGCGCCGAAGATCGACCGCACCATCCACTCGCCGTCCTGCCACTGCTGGACACGCTGCTCGGTGATTCCGGGACGGTCCGGGCCGGGCTCGTCGTCGGCTGGGCGGCGGGGGCGGTTACGGCGGGGGCTCACGAGGTCAAGCGTACGTAGTGACTCGCCGGTAACAATCATCCTAGACTCGGGACATGACGGCGACTCACGTTCCCGGCCTCCCCGTGATCGATGACGGCTGGCTGATCTCCACCAACCCGGCCACCGGCGAGGAGGCCGGCCGCGTGCCGGTCGCCGACGAGAAAGCCGTGGTCGCAGCGGTCGAACGGGCCCGGGAAGCCGCCGTGTGGTGGCAGGGGCTCGGCTTCGACGGCCGGAAGACCCGGCTGCTGCGCTGGCGCTCCCTGATCGTCCAGCGGATCGAGGAACTGGCCGAGCTCGTCCACCGGGAGTCCGGCAAGCCCCTGGCCGACGGCACGATCGAGGCGGTCGCCGCGGTCGAGCACCTGGACTGGGCGGCCCGCCACGCGAAGAAGGTGCTCGGCCCGCGCCGGGTCCGCACCCGGATCCTGGTCGCCGAGCACTCCGGGCACCTGGAGTACCAGCCGTACGGCGTGGTGGGCGTGATCGGCCCGTGGAACTATCCGATCGTCACCCCCGTCGGCCCGATCAGCGGCGCCCTGGCGGCCGGCAACGCCATCGTCTTCAAACCGAGCGAGTACACGCCTGTCGTCGGCCAGTGGCTGGCTGACACGTTCGCCGAGGTGGTTCCGGAGCACCCGGTGCTGCAGGCGGTGCACGGCCTCGGCGACGTCGGTGGCGCGCTGTGCCGGTCCGGGGTCAACAAGGTGTCGTTCACCGGCTCGACGGCCACCGCCAAGAAGGTGATGGCCGCCTGCGCCGAGAACCTGGTGCCGGTGGTGCTGGAGGCCGGCGGCAAGGACGCGCTGATCGTCGACGCGGACGCCGACGTGACCGCCGCAGCCGAGGCTGCGGTCTGGGGCGCCATGACCAACGCCGGGCAGACCTGCATCGGCATCGAGCGGGTCTACGCGGTCGAGCCGGTCTACGACAGGTTCGTCGAAGCGGTCGTGGCCAAGGCCGGCAAGCTGCGCACCGGCGCGGAGATCGGCCCGATCACCATGCCCAAGCAGCTCGACATCATCCGCGACCACATCGAGGACGCGCTGGCCAAGGGCGGCAAGGCGGTGCTCGGCGGGGCCGACGCGGTGCAGGCGCCGTTCGTCGCGCCGACCGTGCTGGTGGACGTGCCGGACGACTCGTCGGAGATCCGCGAGGAGACCTTCGGGCCGACGCTGACGATCACCAGGGTGCGCGACGCCGACGAGGCCGTGCAGAAGGCCAACGACACGCCGTACGGCCTGGGCGGCTCGGTCTTCGGCAAGAAGAACGCGATCCGCATCGCCCGCCGGCTGCGGTCCGGGATGGTGGCCGTGAACGGGACGCTCACCTTCGTCGGCATGGGCAACCTGCCGTTCGGCGGGGTCGGCGAATCCGGGTTCGGGCGCATCCACGGCGAGGACGGTCTGCGCGAGTTCGCCCGGGCCAAGGCGATCACCGTACGCCGTGGCCCGTCCCTGCTCCCGGCCATGACGTTCGAACGTACCCCGGCCCAGGTCCAGCAGATCGTCAAGGCGCTGCGCCTGCTGTACGGCCGCAAGCCCTAATCTGGGTGGGTGGTTGATCACCCAGCGGTCGAGGTCAATGGTCTGTACGTGAGTTACGGCTCGACGCCGGTGCTGGTGGATGTGGGACTGACCGTCCCGGCCGGCGCCGGCGTCTGCGTGACGGGCGAGAACGGCATCGGGAAGTCCACACTGCTGCGTTGTGTGAGCAGCCTCCAGCAGGCCGACGAGGGCGCCGTCCGGGTGTTCGGCGCGGCGCCGGGCGACAGCCCCGACTTCTGGCGTGCCGTGGCCACCACCGTCGAGCCACCCACCTGGTACCCCGGCCTGACCGTCCGCGAGCACGCCGAACTGGTGTGCCGCGCGCACGGCCAGGACCCGGACGAGTCCGGCATCGACGAGGCGCTGGAGAAGTTCGGTCTCGCCGGGCACGCCGACGCCATCCCGCCGTCGATGTCGTCCGGCCAGAAACAGCGGCTCACCCTCGCGCTGGTGCTGCTGCGGCCCAGCTCGCTGCTCATCCTGGACGAGCCGGAACAGCGCCTCGACCCGGAGGGCCGGGCGATGGTCGCCGGGATGCTCGCCGAATACCTGTCCACCGGCGGTTCGCTGCTGCTGGCCAGCCACGACGACAAGTTCGCGGTGGCGTCCGGCGCGGAGATGGTGTCGATGGAGCAGCTGACCGGACCCGGCTCCCCGGCCGGCCCGTCGTGACCGCCGTCGTCGCGCTCCGGCCGGTCCGCCGCTGGATCCGCAAAGCCCAGGCCTCCCATCGGGACCGGGGGGACGCGCTCGCCACCATCTACACGGTGGTGTTCTCGATCGCCGTGCTGGCGGTGATGGCCCAGGACACCCTGCGGGCCGTCTTCAGCCCACTCGTCCCCCACCTCAGCGGGGTCGGCGCGCTCGCCACCGCCGCCTGCGCCACCGGCCTGATCCACCTGGCCCTACGCCGGCTCGGGCCGGTCTCGGTCACCCGCCCGGCCGCATACTTCCTGCTCACCGCACCGGTCAGCCGGCCCAAACTGCTGGCGCCATCGTTGCTCGCGACCGCCTTCGGCGCGGCCGTCGCAGGCGGTGCGTCCGCGTTCGGCGTCCTCGGCAACACGGTCGCGCCCGGATCCTCCCTCCTGATCGTCACGGGCGCGCTGTTCGGCGTACTCCTCGCGCTCCTCGCCTCGGCCGCGCAATCGCGGCCGCGACTCGCGTCGATCACCGACACCGTCGCCCGGATCGCGCTCGCCGCCGGCCTGGCCGGCCTGGTTGCCGAGGCGACCGGCTGGACGCCGCCCGGCCTGGGCGGAGAAGCCGCGGCCTCCGTCGTGGTCACCGTCACCGGCGCCCTCGCGGTGTCGACCATGCTGGCGTTCCTCTTGGGGGTACGCGACCTCGCGCGCACCCCCAACGACGCGATCCTGGAGTCCGCGAAGACCGCCGGAACCCTCGCCGACTCGGTCTACGGGATCGAGCCGTCGTTCCTCTCCGAGATGCTGGAACGCCGCTACTGGGCGACCCGGCGGCTGCGGTCGGCCCGGCTGCCCCGCCGGCTGCCGCCGCTCACCGGCCAGGACCTGCTGCTGGCCCGGCGCCGGCCGGCCCGTCTGGTGTGGACGGCCGCGTCCACCGCGCTGCCGCTGCTGCTGATCTCCGTGCCACGCTGGGTGCTGGTGATCGCCCTGCTGGCCGGCATGGTGATCGCGGCCAAGGCGACCAGCGCCACGATCAAGACCGACGCCGGCAACCCGGTGCTGCTGCGGATGCTCGGACTCGACTCGCGTCAGGTCGTCCAGCAGCGGCTGTGGGTGCCGGCCGTCCTCGGGACGGTCTGGGCCACCGTCGCGCTGGGCCTGCTCCAGGCGGCCGGCGGGCTGCCACCGGGCCAGTGGTGGGCGATGGGCCTGGCACTCGGGCCGGTCGGTGGCGTGGTCGCGATACGGGCGGCGCGGGCCGGGTTCGTCCGCAACGACCTGATCCCGGTCGACACTCCGATGGGCTCGGTCCCGACCGGGCCGATCGTCTACGCGTTCGCCGGGCTGGACCTGCTGATCCTGGCGCTGCCCGCGGTCATCACCCTGCTCGGCGACCGGCCGGCCACGTGGACCGCGATCGCCGTCCAGGCCGGCGCGGCGGCACTGGGCATCCGCGCCTACATCTCCTGGACAACCGACCCGTCCCGGGTAGGCCTGGCAAGGTAACCACCACCCACCCCCTTGTTCGGCTAGCCGAACACCAGACACCTCCCTGTTCGGCTAGCCGAACACCAGACACGTTATGGGGCCTGCATAACCTGTCTGACGTCCGGCCGGGCACGCTCGGCCGGACGTCAGACAGGTTATGGCACACGCATTACCTGTCTGAGGTCCGGCTAGCCGGAAGTGCCGCCCGGTGACGGACTGCGTTACCTGTCTGAGGTCCGGCTAGCCGGACGTCAGACAGGTCGGGCTGGGCGCCTCCGCCCGAAAGGCGCGGTGGTGGGCGTGAGTCAGGCCTGCGTCGCGGTGTAGGGGACGGTACCTTTTGTAGCCGTACGATCAGAAAAGGGTTAGTTCGTCTTTTTTCATGCCCCGCAGGGCGTCGTAGTCGACGACCACGCAGCGGATGCCGCGGTCGGTGGCCAGGACGCGGGCCTGGGGCTTGATCTCCTGCGCGGCGAAGACGCCCTGCACCGGGGCGAGGAGCGGATCGCGGTTCATCAGTTCGAGGTAGCGGGTGAGCTGCTCGACGCCGTCGATCTCGCCGCGGCGTTTGACCTCGACCGCGACCGATTTGCCCTCGGGGTCCTTGAGGAGCAGGTCGACCGGGCCGATCGCGGTCATGAACTCGCGACGGACCAGGGTGAAGCCCTCACCGAAGGTCTCCGGGTGCTTGGCGAGCAACTCCTGGAGATGCGCCTCGACACCGTCCTTGACGAGGCCGGGGTCCACACCCAGCTCGTAGGAGTAGTCCTGGAAGACCTCCTCCAGGGTGATCCGCAGCTCCTCGCCGGCCTTGTTCACCACCTTCCACACCCCGGGGGCCTCCTGCAGCTTGCAGGGCGGGCTCATCCAGTTGAGCGGCTTGTAGGCACGGTCGTCGGCGTGGATCGACACCGACCCGTCGGCCTTGACCATCAGCAGCCGCACCGCCGGGGGCAGGTGGGCGGAGAGACGGCCGACATAGTCCACGGAGCATTTCGCGATGACCAGACGCACCGCACGACGGTACCTGACGATCCGCGCGGGCCCCGCGGGCGGCACGTGCGCGGCGGTGCGATCCTGAGATCGTGTTCGAAGTATTGACCGGTACCGGTCTGGCCGCCTCCGCCGGTCTCAATGCCTACATCCCGCTGCTGACCATGGGCCTGCTGGCCCGGTACACGTCGGCGATCGATCTGCCGTCCGGTTCGGCGTGGCTGGCCAACGGCTGGACGCTGACGATTCTCGCGATCCTGTTCGCCATCGAGGTGGTGGCCGACAAGGTGCCGGTGGTCGACCACTTCAACGACGTGGTGCAGACGTTCGTCCGGCCGACCGCGGGTGGCCTGGCGTTCGGCGCGGGCTCGGCCTCGGAGACGGTGACCGTCACCGATCCGGGCGCGTTCTTCACCTCGAACCAGTGGGCGCCGATCGTCGCCGGCGTGGTGATCGCGCTGATCGTCCACATTCTGAAGGCGGCGTCCCGCCCGGTGGTCAACGTGACGACCGCCGGGTTCGGCGCGCCGGTCGCCAGCACCGCCGAGGATCTCGGCAGTGTGGTGATGTCCGTGCTGGCCATCGTGCTTCCGGTGCTCGTCCTGATCGGTCTCGGGGTGCTCGTGTGGGCGGCGGTCTGGGTGGTGCGGCGGCGGGCTCGCCGTAAGCGGGAGCGGGCCGGGAGTGTCGAGACCCGTCACCTGTTTGGTTGACTCTCGGGGTGATCGCGATCGCCGTACCCGCCTTCGCCCTGAGTTGCTGGCTCGCGTGCTACCTGATCGGGCGTGATCCGAGCCGGGCCACCCTGCGATGGACGGCGACGGCCTTGGTGTCGTACGCGCTGGGTGTCGCCGCCTGGACCGTGGCCCCCGGCTCGGCCACCGCCGAGGTGCTGCTCTGCATCCCGGCGCTGTGCTGGGCGGGCGCCGTGGTGTCGCTGCTGCCGCTGACGCCTGTCGAGCGGCGGCCGATCGACCGGGGCGCCCTGCTGCTCGGCGCCGCCTTCCTCCTGATGATCGTCTTTCTGCCGCAGGCGGGCCGGCTGGTGGTGGTCGCCCCGATGGTCGGCGCGCTGAGCCTGATGTGGCGGCTGCGCGATCAGGTCGTGCCGCGGATGCTGCCGCTCGCGCTGACCGTGATGGCGCTGCTCGGCACGGCGTCGCTGGTGCTGCTGCTGTTCACCAGGTCCGGGGAACTGGCCGCGATCGCCGCGCTCGGCCTCGACCTGCTGGTGGTCGGCTACCTGATGGCGGTGGCGCACGCCGGTGAGACGGGTGAGCGGCTGCGGCCCGACCTGCGGCGCTCGCTGGTCGCCCAGATCGCGGTGCTGGTGCTGGCCGGCATCCCGGCGGGCGTGACGCTGTGGCTGGCTCCGGAGCAGGACGGGGTGGCGCTGCTCCAGTTCACCGTGCTGGCCGCCGGGTCGGCGCTGGCCGGGCTGGGATCCCAGGTGCGCCGGGCGCTGGACCGGGTGGCGCTCGCCGACGACCAGCCGCTGCGCTCCGACCGGTCGGCGCTGTTCCTGAACGCGGACGCGCTGCTGCGGCGGCGGGAGCAGCGGCGGCTGAACAGCATCGGCGAGCCGGAGTTCCTGCGGATGACCAGGCGGGCGCTGAACGACTTCGGTGACCTGAACCGGCTGGCCCGCAGCCCGCTGACCGACCTTCCGGCGGTGGAGCGGCGGCTGGCCGGCAAGGAGGACCAGCCGCGGGCACGGGCCCGGGAGCTGCGGGCGGTGCTGCGTGAGTGCGTGTCGTCGATGCGGCCGGCCGGGCCGTTCGGGACGACCGAGGACTGGCGGTACTACAACGTGCTCCAGTTCTGCTGTGTGCTCGGGCTGAATCCGTACTCACGGCGGCTGCGGACCGACGGGGTGAGCCGGGAGGCGCGGCTGGCCGTCGACTGGTTCAAGCGGTACGTGCCGCAGGACGTTACGAAGCAGTGGCAGCGGGAGGCGGCCATGCTGGTGGCCGAGCAACTGTGGATCGATGTGGTGGGCCGGCACCGCGCCCTCCCCTCTGCCGAGATCACGACACGCACCACCTAAACCCCATAAAAGGTCATTTAGGGCTAATATCCCCGACCATGAGCCACCGCAACGCGCTGGTCGCCGCGGTGCGGCAGGAGCTCGCCGAGGCCCGCGGCACCGCCCGTGCGGTCCTCGCCGCCGCCGAGTCGGCCCGTGGTGAGGCACAACAGCGGCGGCAACTGGTCCGGGAGGCGTACGCCACCTGCCTCAACCAGCTCGCCGCCGCCCGGGAGTCCGCCCGCCAGGAGGTCCAGCATCGCTACCGCGGTGAGGCCACCCGCCTCGCCGGGCACCTGCGCGGCCTCGCCACGATGAGCGCCACCGGGGCGGCCGGGGCGCCGTGGCGGTTCTGGGCGCCGAGCGAACCCGAACCGGGAACCACGCCCGGACTGCTGCGAATCGGCACCATCACCTTCGACGAGACGTCCGCGCTGCCCGCGCTCATCCCGCTGCTCGACCGGGCGCACCTGCACCTGAGCGGGCCGGCCGCCACCCTCGACGAGGTGATCACCGGCCTGCTGTTGCGGGCGCTCGGCAGCACCCGGGCCGGCGACGTCGACCTGATCGTCTACGACCCGGAGAGCCGGGGCGCGTTCGGGCAGCTCGGGCCCCGGTTCGTCGGGCCCGGCGGGTTCGGGGCGCTGCTCGAGGAGCTCTGTCACGCCGAGGATCACGACGCCTGGCGGCTCGTCGTCCTGCTGGCGGACCGGGCCACCGGGGACGAGATGACCCGGGTCCAACGCGCGCAGCTGGACCGGATCACGCGTACCGGCGTGGACCGTGGGGTGCACCTGATCGTCCGCGGCCTGGACCTGCCGGACGATCCCGCGGTCGAACGGATCGTGGTCCACGACCGGGTCGCGGCGTGCGCGTCTCTCGGCCGGCTCGAGATCCACCTCGACCCGCCGCCGCCCGCCGCGCTCTGCCGCGACGTCGCCGAACGGCAGCGCCAGGGCCCGCCACCGGCCCGGCTCGCCGACCTGGAACCGGCCCGGCTCTGGGAGGAGTCCGCCCGGCACGGCCTGCCCGCCCCGATCGGCGACAGCACCGACGGGACCCTCGTCGCGATCCCGCTCGGCGACGGCCTGCCGCACGTGCTGATCGGCGGCCCGTCCGGCTCCGGCAAGACCAACCTGATCTACACCTGGCTGGGTTCCCTGGCCACCCGGTACGGCCCCGGCGAACTCGCCCTCTACCTGCTCGACTTCAAGGAGGGCGGGTCGTTCGCCAGGTACGCCCCGGGCCCGCGCGACCCCAGCTGGCTGCCGCAGGTCCGGCTGGCCGGCGTCAACGTCAAGAACGACCGGGAGTTCGGCCTGGCCGTGCTCAGGCATCTCGGCGAGGAACTGCGCGCCAGGTCCGCCCGGCGCGCCGACCCGGAGGACCGGCCCCGGGTCGTCGCGCTCCTGGACGAGTTCCAGGTGCTGCTCGACGGCCGGGACACCGTCGCCGACGAGGCGGCCGGCCTGCTCGAAGACCTCGCCCGGCGCGGCGGCGACCACGGCATCCACCTGGTCCTCGCCACCCGGGACACCGACGGGCTGCGCGCCTTGCAGGGCCGGCCCACCCTGATCGCCCCGTTCACGCTGCGGATCGCGCTGCCCAAGGCGGCCCGGATCCTCGCCGACGACAACCTGGCCGCCTCGGTCATCCCGGCCCGGCACGCGGTCGTCAACACCGAATCCGGGCTGGCCGGCGCCAACCGGGTGGTGCGGCTGCCGGACGCCGGTGACCCGCTCGGCTGGCGGGCCACCCAGCGTCGGCTGTGGCGGTCCCGGCCGCTCGGCTGCGAGGAGCCGCGGATCTTCGACGGGGACGCGGTGCCCCGGCTGCCCTCGGCGTACCGGCCGTCCGGGCGGGTGCCGGTCGCCGGCGCGCCGGTCGGCTCCTCACCCGGGGCGGTCCTCGGTGAGCGGATCGACGTGTCGGCGCGGCCCGCCCGGGTCCGGCTCGGCCGGATGCCCGGACGCAACCTGGCGGTCATCGGCACCCGAGCCGACGAGGCCTGCGACGTGCTGGCCGCGGCCGCCCTGTCGCTCGCCGCGCAGGGGCCCGCCCACTTCAGCATCGTCTGCCTCGACCCGGCCGCGGAACGGTCGGCGGCCCGGCTGGTCGCCGAACTCCCGGCGGCCGACTGGTACGACCTCTCGGACGTGCACTTCGACCCGCCGACCTCCGACGTCCCGCGGTATCTGATCGGTTACGGACTCGAAGCAGCCGGGCCGGCCCGGCGCCCGGCGCTGCGGGCCCTTCTCGACACCGGCCCGTCCCGGCGGGTGCACGTGCTCGGCTGGTGGCGGGCCGTCAGCCGGCTCCGCGACGACCTGGCCGGCCGGTTCGATCCGATCGGCGCCTGGGTGGCCCTCGACGTGCACGGCGCCGACCTGGCGCCGCTCTACCCGCAACCGGGCGGGCCGCTCTGGCGGCCACGGCCGCGGCGCGCCCTGTTCTTCGACCGGTCCGTGCACCGCACCCCCGAAGTGATCATCCCGTACGAGGTGAACAGTGACCACACATAACCGGTTTCCGACACCGTCCCGCAGACGTCGAGGTGAACAGTGACCACACGTGATCGTCAGCCGCTCGGCCGTGACTATCAGCTGATGGTGAGCGCGCTCGCCGACGTCACCCGCCGCCGCGACGCCGAACTCGACGACGCCGAACAGGCCTACCAGGACAACGCCGCCCGGGCCGCCGGCGAACTCGCCCGCGCCGAAGGTGAGGCCCTCGCCGCCGACCGCTGGGCCGGTGCCGCCGCCGCCCAGGTGCTCGACGTCGACCGGGAGGCCGCCCGTCTCTGGGACCAGCTCCGCCGCGCCCGTGGACTGCGGATCCGCGCGATCGGCGAGGTACCCGAACCGGCCTCCGTCGAAGCCATGCCCCGGGTCGCCCTCCAGCGCCGCCCGGAACCCGGCGAGGACGTCGTCCCGGCCGGGCGCCAGTCACCGCGCGTGCTGCTCTCCCGCGCCGCCGACCGCATCGACGTCACCATCCACCCGCCCGGTGGCGGCACTCTCCCCCGCTGGGCGCTGCCGTTACTGCCGTTGATCGGCGCGCTCAGCGCCTTCGCCACCGGGCTGGTAGCCGCTGGACTCGTCACCTTCGGTGACAACGCCCTCTGGGGTGGGCCGCTCATCCGCGGGCTCGGCTGGCTGACGTTCCTGGTGGCGCCGTCGGCGGGCGTGCCGCTGGCCGCCTACCTCACCCACAGCCGGATGCGCGCCCGGATGGAGATCGGCGGCATCGGCCTGACCCTGCTCGGCGGCATGCTCGCGGCCACCCTGCTGTCGCTGTCGTTCGCCACCACGCGCTGACCACTTCCGGTCAGCAAGCCTCCCGGCCGAGGCGTTCCGCACCGTCTCCGGTCCCACCGGCGGGCGACGCACGCCTTTCTGGTACGAGCCACGCAGACCCCCGTGCCTCGCGGCGGCCACCGCAGGGCGTCCCCGCACCGTCGCCTGCCATCGCACGCTCATGCATGCCCCGAACCGCCAACCCCCGGGCGGCTCTCACCGCTGTCCTGGCGCACTTGAGGCAGCGGCGACCCGGACGGCTGATCAAGGCCCCCGCCCACCCGCAGAACGTGGCAGCGACTGCCGCCGGTTCGGTCGCCTACGGCTCGCCGCCCGTGGATCTTGCACGACTTTCCAGGCCCGCGCCGATCTTGCAGCCCTTTCCACGCCCCGACGAGAAGAACGCTGCAAGGTCCGCCCGGCGCAGTGGATCTTGCACGACAAACCACACCCAGACATGAAAAATCGTGCAAGATTGCGGCCAGCATGGAGAAGCGTGCAAGATCGCCGCGGGGATGCGAAGTCGTGCAAGATTGCGGCCAGCGTGGAGAAGCGTGCAAGATCGCCGCGCAGGGGGGCGGGGTGCGAAGTCGTGCAAGATCCCGAGGCCCCGCGAGGGGAACACGGGAACCTCGCGACACCACTCGAAACCCAAACACCAACATGATCGGGCTAAATCGGGCGCAGCCTTGAAACCGCCGCCCGACACCGGCCCTGGAACCCGCTTTCACCGCCGTCGAATCACTCACAGTGACGGGCCGGCTGCGGCAGCGGCCGAAGGCGGAGGGCCGGGTGGTGTGGTTGTGGGAGTTGTGGCCGTACCGCTGGAGAATGAATCGACGAGGGCGGGCGCCAGAAAGCGGCACCCGACACCCGCGTCGCGGAAAGACCGGAAACGATCAGTAGCTGTAGAACCCCTTGCCGGTCTTGCGGCCGAGGTCGCCGGCGGTGACCATGCGCTGGAGGAGCTCCGGCGGGAAGAACTTCTCGTCGGCGGTGTCGCGGTAGATGTTGCTGGTCGCGTTGAGCATCACGTCGAGGCCGGTGAGGTCGACGGTGGCCAGCGGCCCCATCGCGTGGCCGAAGCCGAGCTTCATGACGGTGTCCAGGTCGGCGGCGGAGACGACGCCCGACTCGACGAGCTGGATGGCCTCGACGAGGATCGCCGAGAACAGCCGGTTGGAGACGAAGCCGGCGACGTCCCGCTTGACCTCGACGCACGTCTTGCCGACCTCTTCGGCGTAGTTGCGGGCGGCCGCCAAGGTGGCGTCGGAGGTCTGGTAGCCACGGACCAGCTCGACCAGCTTCATCATCGGGACCGGCGAGAAGAAGTGGATGCCGACGACCGATTCCGGTCGGCTGGTGACGGTGGCGATCTGGGTGATCGGGATGGCGGAGGTGTTGGTGCCGAGGACCGCGCCCGGCTTGCAGATCTTGTCGAGGGCCTTGAAGACCTCGTGCTTGGCCTCCACCTTCTCGTAGATCGCCTCGACCACCACGTCGGCGTCGGCGGCCGAGTCGAGGTCGGTGGTGGGGGTGATCCGGGCGAGGGTGGCCTCGACGTCAGCCTCGGCGATCTTGCCCTTGGCGGCGAACCGGCTGAGCGAGTCCCTGATCGCCGACATGCCGCGGCCGAGCGAGGCGTCGTCGACGTCCCGCATGGTGACCTGCCAGCCGGCCTGTGCCGACACCTGGGCGATGCCGGAGCCCATCAATCCGGAACCGATGACCGCGAGACGTCCTGCCATGATCCACTCCTTCGTGAGAGGACGTCAGTTTACCGGCGCTCCTTAACGTAGGTTCAGCCCGGCTCCCGTTCGGGGCGAATCACCGGAAAACAGGCGTCCACGGTGCCAGACTGTGCCCATGGCCACGAGCGACGGCTGGTACCTCATCGGACCGCTGATCGCCGTCGGTCTGGTCGGCTTCCTCGGCGCCGTGTTCTGGCGCATGGGCCTGCAACCCACCGTCACCCCGGAGACGGCTCCCGACGGTCTGACGATCTTCGGTGAGCCGGACGACTACGGCCTCCTGTGGCCCGCCGCCGTCACCGACGAGACCGAGGTCGCCGACGAGATCCGGCGACTGCTGTCCGACGCGGGCATCCGAACCACCACGGCGATCCGGCGTGACGGCCGGGTCAGTGTGCTGGTCTTCTCCGAAGAGGTGGAGGAGGCCCGCCGGCTGGTGGCGTCCTTCTGATCAGAAATCGAACTGATCAGAAGTCGAAGGTCGGCTCCGGTACGTCCGTCCGCTCGACCTCCACCCCGAGGTTCTCCAGGTCGGAGACGAAGTCCGGGTAGCCGCGGTCGATGTGGTGCACCTCGCCCACCTCGGTCACCCCGTCCGCGCACAGCCCGGCGATGACCAGGCCGGCGCCGGCCCGGATGTCGGTGGCCCGCACCGGCGCGCCGGACAGCCGGTCCCGCCCGTTGACGACCGCGTGGTGCCCGTCGGTACGGATGTCCGCCCCCAGCCGCACCATCTCGTTCACGAACATGAACCGTCCGTCGAAGATGTTCTCGGTGATCAGCGACGACCCCTCAGCCACCGCGGCCAGGCCCAGCGCCATCGGCAGCAGGTCGGTCGCGAACCCCGGGTAGGGCAGCGTCACGATGTCGACACCGCGCGGCCGCTCGTCCATCCGCACCCGGAACCGGTTGTCCCCCGGCTCGACGGTCGCGCCCGCGGTCACCAGCTTGTCCAGCGCGAGGTCCAGGAACTCCGGGCGCACCCCGTGCACGGTCACGTCACCACGGGTCATCGCCGACGCGAACGCCCAGGTGCCGCCGACGATCCGGTCACCGATCGTCTGATGGCGCACCGGTTTCAGCGCGTCCACCCCTTCGACGATCAGCGTGGACGAACCGGCGCCCTCGATCTTCGCGCCCATCGCGGTGAGCATGTCGCAGATGTCGACGATCTCCGGCTCCCGCGCCGCGTTGTCGATCTCCGTGACGCCCTTGGCCAGCACCGCGGCCATCAGGATGTTCTCGGTGGCGCCGACACTCGGGAAGTCCAGCCAGATCTTGGCGCCGTGCAGCCCGCCGGGCGCCGACGCGATCACGAACCCGTGCTCGCCGGAGATCTCCGCACCCATCCGGGCCAGGCCGGACACGTGCATGTCGAGGCCACGGGAACCGATCATGTCGCCGCCGGGCAGCGCCACCCGCACGTAGCCGCGGCGGGCCAGCAGCGGCCCGAGCACGCAGATCGACGCGCGCAGCCGCCGCACCAGGTCGTAGTCGGCCTCACTGCCCGGCTCGGCGGGCACGTCGATGACCGCCTCGGTGCCGTCCAGCGTGACGTCGCAGCCCAGCCGCCGCAGCACCTCGGCCATGATGGCGATGTCGGTGATCCGGGGCACGTTCGACACGACGCTGCGCCCCTCGGCCAGCAGCGCGACCGCCATCAGCTTGAGCGCCGAGTTCTTCGCGCCGCCCACGTTGACGTCGCCGGCGAGGCGTGCCCCGCCCTTCACCCTGATCACATCCACGCGGGCCATCGTATGGTCCCCGGCCCACTCCCGCCTCGTAGGGTGGGGCGCATGGCTGTGCATCTCACCCGCATTTACACCCGGGCCGGCGACGGCGGGCAGACCAGGATGGTCAACAACGAGCTCGCGCCGAAGACCTCACCACGGATCGCCGCGTACGCCGACGCCGACGAGTGCAACGCGGCCCTGGGCGCCGCGATCGCGCTCGGTGAGCTGCCCGATGACGTCCGCCAGGTGCTCGCCACCATCCAGAACGACCTGTTCGACCTGGGCGCCGATCTGGGCAATCCGCTGAGCGACGACCCGCCGTACCCGCCGCTGCGTATCACCGAGGCCTATGTGACGAGGCTGGAGGGCTGGTGCGACGAGTTCAACGAGCGGCTCGCCCCGCTGGACAGTTTCATCCTCCCGGGCGGCACTCCGGGCGCGGCGCTGCTGCACGTGGCCCGTACCGTCGCCCGCCGCGCCGAGCGCACCGCCTGGGCCCTCTACGAGCTGGAGCCGTCGACGACGAGCGTGCTGCCGCTGAAATACCTGAACCGTCTCTCCGACCTGCTGTTCATCCTGTCCCGCGTGGCGAACCCGTCCGGCGACGTGAAATGGGTGCCCGGCGGCGAACGCCAACGATGATCCACCACATCGAACTGTGGGTGCCCGATCTGGCCGGCGCCCTCCGTCCGTGGGGCTGGCTCCTGGAATCCCTCGGCTGGACCGGGTTCCAGGAGTGGCCGGCCGGGCGCTCCTGGCAGCACGGCGACCTCTACCTGGTCCTGGAGCAGTCCCCGGCCCTCTCCGGAACCACACACGACCGCCTCGCCCCGGGCCTCAACCACCTGGCCTTCCACGCCGGCCCACCGGCCGCGGTCGACCGCCTGGCCGCCGAATCCGCCGCCCACGGCTGGTCACCGCTGTTCGCCGACCGCTATCCGCACGCCGGCGGCCCGGACTGCTACGCCGCCTACCTGACGGACGCGTGGGGCTACGAGGTCGAGCTGGTCGCCGAGACCTGATCCCGCACGGTTGCCGTCTCCTTACTTCCAAGCCCTATTCGGTACGCCGTCGGCCGCCCCCACCCGCAAGCCACACCTCCCGTGGCTCCCCCGCGACGCGGGCGGCCGGTCCCGGCCTCCAGCGCGACCGCCGGGCTGATCCGGTGGCCACCGCGCCCCGGGCCGGTCCTCTACGAGGACGCGTCGCCGGGCCGATCTCGCACGAGGACGCGTCTCCGCGCCGATCTTGCACCGGCCTTGATCAACCACCAGGGTCAGCGGTGACAGCCTCAGGGGAGGAGGTCGCCGTCGATGGTGGTCACCGCATGGCCGCTCAGGTGGGTTCGGTCGCCGTGCAGGCTCACGCGGACCAGGCCGCCGCGTGGGGACGCCTGGTACCCGGTGAGGTCGGTGCGGTTCAGCTTGCGCGCCCAGAACGGCGTGAGGGCCGTGTGGGCGCTTCCGGTGACCGGGTCCTCGTCGACACCCACGGCCGGGGCGAAGAAGCGGGAGACGAAGTCGTAGCCCGATCCCGGGTCGTCGGCGGCGGCCGTGACGATGACCCCACGCCGGGTCAGCCTGGCGACCGTCCGCAGATCGGGGTCGAGGGCGCGGACCGTCTTCTCGCCGGCGACCTCGAACAGCAGATCGTCGGTGTTGGGGCCGGTGTGCAGAACGGTCCGGAAGTCCACGCCGAGGGCGGCCACGAGTTCCGGGTCGGCGTCGATCGGGCTGAGCGGGGCGGTCGGGAAGTCGAGTGTGATCAGCCCGCCCTCGGCGACGGAGGCGGTGAGGACGCCACTGAGCGTGCCGTAGGTGGCCCGGTCACCGATCAGCCCGGCCCGGTGCAGCACGTGTGTGGTGGCGAGGGTGGCGTGCCCGCAGAGCGCCACTTCGACGGCCGGGGTGAACCAGCGCAGCGCCCAATCGGTCTCCGACCCGTCCGGCAACCGTCGCACGAACGCCGTCTCGGCGTGGTTGACCTCGGCCGCGACCCGCTGCATCCACTCGCCGGCGGGAAACGCCTCACCGTCGAGGACCACCACGCCGGCGGGATTCCCGGCGAACGGCCGGTCAGTGAAGGCGTCCACGATTCTGATCCGCATACGCCGACGTTACGAAACCGGCCGACCGGAATCGACAGCCAATCCACAACCCGCGGCGCCCGCACACTTCGATCTGGATAGAAAACAAAGCCCGACCCGTGCGAAGCTGCAGGTGACTGTGGCCATGACGCGAGGCTCGCCCGATCTCGCGGGGGCGTAAGAGCGCGATGACACCTGTCCACAGCCGTTTTCCCCCACCCCGGGCAGGCGCGAAGCGCCCGGAAGACTTGTGAGGTTCGGCGGAACTCGAGTTTCGCCATTTGGGGATCGTTTGCGCGGTCGCGCCGGCCTTGTGGACGCCGCCGCCCACGGCGACAGCGCACCGGGTGCCCGTCGGGATGGACGCGGGAAGGAGCATCGACGAACCTTGTCCTCCGCTTCAAAGGGGCTGTTCGTTGATGCTTCCGGTCGTCGCGTTACCGCGCTCCTGGGTTCACCAAGCCCCCGGTCGCAGACCTTCCGCCAGCCACGGTCGCCGGCGCTCGGCCAGCCCCGGTCGCCGAACCTTCCGCCAGCCGCGGTCGCCGGCGCTCGGCCCGGAGTGTTCTCCGGCGTGCGACGACCAGCGCACACAATGCGGCAACGTACGACTTCACCCTCGCCGCAACGAGGACAGGCGCACACGGACGGCACAACGTGTGCGCCCGTCCCCGTCGGAGCGAAGCAGGCGCACACGATCGGCGAACGTGTGCGCTGACCACCGCTGCGCCCAGGGAAACGTGTGCGCTGACCATCGCCGCGACTGGCGGACCCGCCCTCGGCGGCCCGCTCCCGGCAGCGGCTCCGGAACGGCCAACCAAGGTCACAAGACCTCACGATGATCTTGCGAAGGTCGCTGAGGATGGCGCTGGACAGGACGAATGCAAGATTCACTTCAGCGTCGACCCCGACCGGCGATGCCGCTGCGCAAAATGGCAAAACTCGAGGGCGGAACAGGCGTGCCGGAAATCGACAAGATCGCGGGAGGGCGGAGAGGGGTGGTCAGCCCTCGATGGGGCGGGGGCCGAAGACCGGGCGGCCGCGGAGGCTTCCCGGGTCGCGGGGCGGGCCCGCCTCGAGCCAGGAGAGGAAGCCGGTCACCGTGGTGTCGGCCATCGCGATCTCGATCACCGCGTCGGCGGTGCGGCAGCGGAGGACGACCCAGTGGCCCGGCATGGTGAGACGCTCCGGGCCGGCCGGCAGACGCCGCTCCTCGACCGTGAGGGTCCGCCGGTCGAGGACCCGCTTGGGCCGGATCGCCAGGCTGAACATGCGATGGAAGCGGAGCTCGTCGCCGACGAACTGGCCGAGGCCGGGTGACCAGCCACGGCCGGGCACGATCGTGTTGATGTGCACCTGGAGGCGAATGGTTCCGCCGCCGGTCATGAGCAACCGGCGGCGGAAGAAGATCGCAAAGAAGAATGCGAGCAGCGCGACGACGCAGATTCCGGCGACTTCCAGAATCCGCATCGCCGGTGTCAGCGGGACTCGGGCGAGGCGGGCGTCGCGCTCTCGGCGAGGACTGTCACGCCGTTGGCGTCGATCGAGAGGAAACCACCGGCGACGTCGTAGGTCAGCTGGTCGCCCCCGGCGAGTTTGACCCGCACCTGGGACGGCTCCTTCAGCAGACCGAGCAGCGGCGCGTGGCCCGGGAGCACACCGATCTCACCCTCGGTGGTGCGCGCGACGAGCATCTCGGCCTCTCCGACCCAGACCTTCTCCTCGACGGCGACGACCTCGACGTGCAGCTGGTTGGCCACGCTGTTCCCCTCAGGTGCTACGAATCCCTCAGGCGCCGGGAATCCTTCAGATGCTACGAACCGAACGGGTGAAGTCTAATCGGCGGCGAACGCCGACGTGGTACGGGGTACCGCCTCAGCCGTCCTGAGCTGCGTAGGTCGGATTGTCGAGCAGGAAAGCCCCGATCCGGTCCTCGGCGACGGCCTGGAAGAACTGGGCGGTCGAGGGCTCCAGTTGCTCCCCGAGGTACGTCCCGTTCTGGAACAGCCCACCGCCGGGCAGCTTGATCAGCGTCATGTCGCTGGTGTTGATGTCCTTGAGCGCGAGCCCCCAGTCGATGACGCTGCTGCCGCCGCCGTCGAAGGTCAGCGAGTCGCCCGCCGCGTCGAGGACGGCGAGGAGCTTGGTGGGATCGGTCACCACGTCCCGGCTCATCGCCTGCTCGGCCATCGCCTTGATGAACTGCTGCTGGTGCCGCTGCCTGTCGTAGTCGCCGTCGGGCAGCCCGTACCGCTGGCGCACGTAGTCGAGCGCCTCCCACGCCTGGAGGTGGTAGGTGCCCTTCTTGTAGACCTTCTGCGGCCCGATGTACGGATGGTCGCACCCGCCGTTGGCGCAGGCGGCGCTTTTCGGGCGGGGCTTGCCGTCCGGCTGGAGGTGCTCGGACCGCACGTTCTGGTCGATCGTCATGGTGACGCCGCCCATCGCCTCGACGATCTTCTTGAACCCGCCGAAGTTGATGATCGCCCCGGCGTCGAACGCGCGGATCCCGGTGAAGGCGCTGACCGTCTGGGCGAGCAGCTGGAAACCCTGCTTGACGTCGTGCGTGCCGTTGCCGACGTCACTCCCGTACGACATCGCGGAATTGATCTTCGCGGTCGTGCCGGCGAAGCCGGTCTTGGCGAACGCTGGAATCTGCACATAGAGGTCGCGCGGGATGGAGAACAGGTAGACCTGGTCCATGGAAGCCGGCACGTGCGCCACGATGATCGAGTCGGAACGCGGGGCCTGCGAGTCGTCGCGCGGGTCGATCCCGGCGAGCAGGATGTTGAGCGGGCCCTCGATGTCGGCGTCGGCGCGGGCCGCGCCGGACGCCGGGTCGCCGATCAGGCTGCCGGCGGCGTCGACCGCACCCGTGTACCGCGCGATGAGGGCCTGCCCGGTGACGAGGACACCGCCGCTGCTGACCATGAGCACGCACCCGAAGGCGGCACAGAGCCGCGCCCACATGGGCGCACGGCGGCGTTTCCTCGGCTGTGGCACCGAGCAAGCATACCCACGTTGACCTGGGCGAATGCTGTGGAAGGGGCACCTGGGAACGCGAAAGCCGCGCCGGTATTCACCGGCGCGGCTCCCTGCGGAACTGACGGATCGTCAGCCCTTCATCAGCTCGTGCGCGTTCTTCTCGAGGTCCTCGAGGCCACCGCACATGAAGAAGGCCTGCTCCGGGTAGTTGTCGTACTCACCCTCGGCGATCTTCTTGAACGCCTCGATGGTCTCCTTCAGCGGGACCGTCGAGCCGGGAACGCCGGTGAACTGCTCCGCCGCGTAGGTGTTCTGCGACAGGAACCGCTCGATGCGGCGGGCCCGCTGCACCGTGACCTTGTCCTCTTCGGAGAGCTCGTCCATACCGAGGATGGCGATGATGTCCTGCAGGTCCTTGTACTTCTGCAGGATCCGCTGGACCTCACGGGCCACCGTGTAGTGCTCGGCGCCGACGAACTCGGGCGCGAGGATCCGCGAGCTGGAGGCCAGCGGGTCCACGGCCGGGTAGATGCCCTTGTCGGAGATCGACCGCTCGAGGTTGGTGGTCGCGTCCAGGTGGGCGAACGTGGTGGCCGGCGCCGGGTCGGTGTAGTCGTCGGCGGGCACGTAGATCGCCTGGAGCGAGGTGATCGCCTTGCCCCGGACCGAGGTGATGCGCTCCTGGAGCTCACCCATCTCGTCGGCCAGCGTGGGCTGGTAACCCACGGCGGACGGCATACGGCCGAGCAGGGTGGACACCTCGGAACCGGCCTGGGTGAACCGGAAGATGTTGTCGATGAAGAGCAGCACCTCCTGGTTCTGGACGTCCCGGAAGTACTCCGCCATGGTCAGAGCGGTCAGAGCGACCCGGAGACGGGTGCCCGGCGGCTCGTCCATCTGGCCGAAGACCAGGGCGGTCTTGTCCAGAACGCCACCCTCGTCCATTTCCAGGATGAGGTCGTTGCCCTCACGGGTGCGCTCGCCGACGCCGGCGAACACCGAGGTGCCACCGAAGTTACGGGCGACCCGGATGATCATCTCCTGGATGAGCACGGTCTTGCCCACGCCCGCGCCACCGAACAGGCCGATCTTGCCACCACGCACGTACGGCGCGAGCAGGTCGAGCACCTTGATGCCGGTCTCCAGCATCTCGGTCTTCGGCTCGAGGTCCGCGAACGCCGGGGGCTTGCGGTGGATGGCCCAGCGCTCCTGGATGTCCAGCGTCGACGGGTCGACGTTGAGCACCTCGCCGAGGGCGTTGAACACGTGGCCCTTGGTCACGTCACCGACCGGCACCGAGATCGGCGCGCCGGTGTCGGTGACGCCGGCGCCACGGATCAGGCCGTCGGTCGGCTGCATCGAGATGGCGCGGAGCAGGTTGCCGCCCAGGTGCTGGGCGACCTCCATGGTCAGCGTCTTGGTGCCCTCGGAGAGGGTGACGTCGACCTTCAGCGCGTTGAAGATCGCGGGCATGGCGTCACGGGGAAACTCGACGTCGACGACCGGGCCGATGACCCGGACGACGCGGCCGACAGCGGTCTCCGCCTTGGTGGGCTCAGCTACAGCAGTCATCACACATCACTTCCCGCCTCGGCCAGCGCGTTGGCGCCGCCGACGATCTCACTGATTTCCTGGGTGATCGCAGCCTGCCGCGCGGAGTTCATCTCGCGCGTGTACCGCTTGAGAAGGTCGTCGGCGTTGTCCGACGCGCTCTTCATCGCCCGCCGGCGCGAGGCCGACTCACTCGCCGCCGAGTCCAGCAACGCCGCGTAGATCCGCGTGTTGAGGTACTTCGGCAGCAGGGCGTCGAGCAACTCGTCGGCGTCCGGCTCGAACTCGTACGCCGCCTTGAGCTCGGAGGACTTCTCCACCTGCTCCTCGACCTGAACCGGGGCGAGCGGCTTCGCGTTGGCGCTCTGCGTCATCAGGGACTTGAACTCGGTGCTCACGATGTGGAGCTCGTCCACACCCGCGATGCCCTCGGGCCCGAAGGTCCCCTCAGTCGCCGAACCCGCCTGGAAGCCCTCGATCAGCCCGTCACCGATGCGCTTGGCGTCGGCGAACGTGGGACGCTCGGAGAAACCGGTCCAGCTCGCGGCCACCGGCCGGTTACGGAACGTGTAGTACCCGAAGCCCTTGCGGCCCACGATGTACAGCGCCACCTCCTTGCCCTCCGACTTCAGCTGAGCGATCAGCTGCTCGGCGGTACGGATGGCGTTGGCGTTGTAGGCGCCGGCCAGGCCACGGTCACTGGTGATCAGTAGGACCCCCGCCCGCTGAACGCGCTCACGCGCGGTCAGCAGCGGGTTGTCGACCGAGGCGTTCGACGCGAGGGCGCCGAGCACCTTGGTGATCGCCAGCGAGTACGGCCGGGAGGCGTTGACCCGTTCCTGGGCCTTCGCGATCCGGCTGGTGGCGACCAGTTCCTGCGCCTTGGTGATCTTCTTGGTCGACTTGACGGTGCGGATGCGCCGCCGCAGCGCCGATACCTGACCGGCGGCCATGCCTAGTTACCGCCCTGGAACGACTTCTTGAACTCGACGACGCCCGACTTCAGGCTCTCGATGTTGTCGTCGCTCAGCAGGTTCGTCGACTCGATCGCGGTGTACGTGTCGCTGTTGTGCTGCTTGAACCACTGCAGGAACTCCTGCTCGAAACGGCGCACGTCGCTGACGGCGATGTCGTCGAGCTGACCCGTGGTGCCGGCCCAGATCACGATGACCTGGTCGACAGTCGAGTACGGGGAGTACTGCGGCTGCTTGAGCAGCTCGACCAGGCGGACGCCCTTCTCGAGCTGGGCACGCGACGCGCGGTCCAGGTCGGAGGCGAAGGCCGAGAAGGCCTCCAGCTCACGGAACTGGGCCAGGTCGAGGCGGAGGCGGCCGGAGACCGTACGCATCGCCTTGACCTGCGCCGAACCACCCACGCGGGACACCGAGGTGCCGACGTTGATGGCGGGGCGCACACCCGAGGCGAACAGGTCCGTCTCGAGGAAGATCTGACCGTCGGTGATCGAGATCACGTTGGTCGGGATGAAGGCCGAGATGTCGTTGGCCTTGGTCTCGATGATCGGCAGACCGGTCATCGAGCCGCCACCCAGCTCGTTGGAGAGCTTGGCGCAACGCTCCAGCAGGCGGGAGTGCAGGTAGAAGACGTCGCCCGGGTACGCCTCACGGCCCGGCGGGCGGCGCAGCAGCAGCGACACGGCGCGGTACGCCTCGGCCTGCTTGGTCAGGTCGTCGAAGACGATCAGAACGTGCTTGCCGTTGTACATCCAGTGCTGTCCGATGGACGAGCCGGTGTACGGGGCGATGTACTTGAAGCCGGCCGGGTCGGAGGCCGGCGCCGACACGATGGTCGTGTACTGCAGCGCGCCCTGCGCCTCCAGGGTGCCCCGGATGCTGGCGACGGTGGAGGCCTTCTGGCCGATCGCCACGTAGATGCAGCGGACCTGCTTCTCCGGGTCGCCGGAGTCCCAGTTCGCCTTCTGGTTGATGATCGTGTCGATCGCGACCGTGGTCTTACCGGTCTTGCGGTCGCCGATGATCAGCTGGCGCTGGCCACGGCCGATCGGCGTCATGGCGTCGATCGCCTTGATGCCGGTCTGCAGCGGCTGCTTCACCGGCTGCCGGGCCATCACGTTCGGCGCCTGCAGCTCCAGCTCACGGAAGCCTTCGTTCGGGATCTCGCCGAGACCGTCGATCGGCTTGCCCAGCGCGTCGACCACGCGGCCCAGGAAGGCGTCGCCAACCGGGACCGAGAGGACGCGGCCGGTGCGCTTGACCGGCTGGCCCTCCTCGATGTTCGCGTAGTCGCCCAGGATCACGGCGCCGATCTCACGGACGTCGAGGTTCGACGCGACGCCCAGGGTGCCGTCGGCGAACTCGAGCAGCTCGTTCGCCATCACCGAGGGCAGGCCCTCGACGTGCGCGATGCCGTCGCCTGCGTCGGAGACGACGCCCACCTCTTCACGGGTGAGGTCGGTCGTGGCGGACGAGACGTAGCGCTCTAGCGCCCCCCGGATCTCGTCCGAGGAGATGGTCAGCTCGGCCATCCTCTGCCTTCTCTGTCTAGCTCGGGACGTCACCGCCGCCGAGGGGGCTTCTCGATGGGAATCGAGGGGAAAAAGCTATTTGGCGAACGCCTGCTTGGCTGCGTTCAGCTTGCGCAGGACCGTGCCGTCGTAAAGGTCGGAACCGACCCGGACGCTGACACCACCGAGAACACCGGGCACGACGTCCACCTTCAGTGACACGTCACGGCCGTACACCCCGGTCAGCTTCGCGGCCAGGGCCTGCTCCTCGGCGTCGGTGAGCGGCTTGGCGACCGTCACATACGCCACCTCGCGGTCACGCTTGGCGGCGGTCGCCTCGACCAGCCGGGTGAGCGAGGCCTCGAAGCCACGGCCACCGAAGCCGGTCAGCGCCACCTCGACGAGCCGGACCGTGACGACGTGGGCCTTGCCCTTGAGCAAGTCCTCCACCAGCTTAACCCGGCCCCCGAGGGGAGCGTTCGCGTCGCTGAGGGCGCTGGTCAGGGCGGTGTCGCCGGCGACGATCTGGCCGAACCGGAACAGCTCGTCCTCGACGTCGGCGAGTTTGCCGTCACGTTCCGCCGAAGCGAGAAGCGCGTCGACACCCAGGTGCTCGGTCGCGTCCAGCAGCTGGCCGGGACGTGCGAACCGGCCGGCCACCAGCGTGGCCACCGTGTCGACGGTGGCCTTGGAGACCTTGCCGGTCAGCAGCGACTCGATCAGCCCGGCACGGTCGGAACCGGGCCGGGACGGGTCGGTCAACGCCCGGCGCAGGCGCAGGTCGGACCGCAGCAGGCCGGCCACCGACAGGATCTCGTCGGCGACCGTCACCAGCTGCGGAGCCGTGATCGACGCGGTCTCGGCGACCAGCCGGTCCGACGCCTCGCCGTAGGCCTCGCGGCTTACGCTCGGGGACGTCATCAGCGCTGTCCCGCCGTGTCGAGGTCGGCGATGAACCGCTCGACGGTGCCACGGGTGCGGGCCTCGTCAGCGAGGGCCTCGCCGACGATCTTGCTGGCCAGGTCGACCGCGAGCGTGCCGACCTCGGACCGGAGCTCCCGGACGATGGCCTCACGCTGGGCGGACAGCTGCTCGTTGCCGGCCGCGATGATGCGGTCCGACTCCTCGCGAGCCTTCGCCAGCACGTCCTGACGGATGCCCTCGGCGTCGGCCCGGGCCTCGTCGCGGATGCGAGCGGCTTCGGTCCGGGCTTCGGCGAGCTGCGCCTTGTACTGCTCGAGCAGCTGGTTCGCCTCGGCCTGGGCGGTCTCGGCGCGCTTGATGCCGCCCTCGATGGCGTCCACCCGTGCCTGGAACGTCTTCTCCATCTGCGGGAAGACGAACTTGATCAGCACGAAGCAGAGCACGCCGAAGGCGACCGAGCCGACCACGATCTCTTCCCAGATGGGAACGATCGGGTTGTGCTTGGCTTCTTCCGTGGCCGCGGCCAGGTAAAGATCGATCATGGGAACCTCCTAGTCGAGGTCGACGATCAGACGTTTCCGGCCCAGATGAAGCCGAACGCGATGCCGAGAAGCGCGAGCGCCTCGATGACGGCGAAGCCGATCCAGACGAACGGCAGGGTCAGGCGGGACGACTCCGGCTGGCGGGCGGTGGCCTGGATGTAGGCCGAGAAGACCAGACCGACACCGATGCCGGGGCCGATGGCAGCGAGACCGTAACCGATGGCGGCGGTGCTGCCCTCAACGGCGGCGATAAGAGCCATTGCTAATTCCTCCTGGTATCTCGCGTGACGATCACGCGGGACGACAACGGGTGTTAAGCGGAGATCGGGGTACTGCTCAGTGCTCGTCGGCGAGCGAACCCTGGACGTAGCTCGCGGTCAGAACCGTGAAGACGTAGGCCTGGAGGCAGATCACCATGAACTCGAGGAAGGTGATCGCGATGGTCAGCACCCACGACAGCACGGAGACCGGCGCCAGGAAGACGTTCGCGTTGATCATCGCGAAGCCGCCGAGCGTGAACACCAGCAGCAGCATGTGGCCCGCGAACATGTTGGCGAAGAGACGAACCGCCAGCGAGAACGGCCGGACCAGGAAGTTGGAGAAGATCTCGATCGGGATCAGCAGCGGCAGGATGCCGACCGGCGCGTTCGGCTTCACCGCGTGCACGAAATACGCCAGGCCGTGCTTCTTGACGCCGACCCAGATGAACATCACGTAGCTGATCACCGCGAGCACCGCGGGGAACGCGATGTGCGACATCGGCGAGATCTGCACCAGCGGCAGGATGCCGAAGAAGTTGTTGACCAGGATGAACATGAACAGCGTGGTCAGGTACGGCGCGAAGCGCACACCCTGCGGGCCGATCATGTCGACCGCGACGTTGTTCCGCACGAAGCCGTAGATGCTCTCGGCGAGCCACTGCTTCTTCGTCGGCACCAGCTGCGGCTTCCGGTACGACGTCAGGAAGAAGATGATGATCGCCGCGACCGCCACCCAGACCAGCACCGTGATCTTGGTGAACCAATAGCTCTCATGCTGGTTCCACGGCAGGATGCTGGGCAGGTAGAAGTCCTCGACGCTGGGCGGGAATGCCGCCGCGAGGACCGTCGACTGACTGATCACCTTGGCCCTTTCCTGTCAGGCGCCGAGACGGCGCACGATGAGGTACACACCGCCGGCGACCCCGAGGATCGCGCCGATTCCGGCGAAGATGCCCTTGGTTCCGACGAAGTGGTCGACGAGCCAGCCGATCCCACCCCAGGACAGAATGCCCGCGATGAGATACGACAGTGCGGTCATGCCCGCACCTGAGTCAGGAGGCGGGTTTGAACCGTCGTCACCGCGAGATTCGGGGGGAGGTTTCTGGCCGGTCATGACGGCCCGAACGATATCAGCAGGAAACACGAAGCTAAGCGGGACCCCCCGCACAACCGTAGTTGTCCAGGCGTCAGGGGTCTCGCAACTGACTGGACACGGTACTCCTGTCGCGCCAAATCGGAACACGGCACGAGCGAAGAGGTCACCGGATAGTGGCGACTTGCCCGGTTCTCACATCGCTGACCAGGGAGAACGAGGTGCTCTAGATCACTTTCCGGGTTACTCGGCGGTGCACCCACCAGGCCTGGACGCCGGTCCACACCACGACGCCGGCGACGATGCCCCAGCCCAGGGCGTCCCACCCGGGCCATTTGATGCCGACACCGATCGCCAGGATGACTCCCAACAAGGAATATTTCACCACATAGGTGAGCATTCCGAGGGGCATCAGCAAAGCCGGCCGAACCGTGTCCGCCCAGGCGATGACCAGGGTGGACATCGTGAAACTGACGGTCACGATCAGCACGCCGGCCGCCGCGCCCAGAGCCGCATCGCGCCCACTGGTGACGAATCCCACCGATCCGGCACAGAGCAGCAGCGCCATCGAGACCGCGGAGAGCAGCGGCAAATGCTCGATCCGCCAGGCCGGATTCGCTGGTGGAGCCGGACGCTCCTCGGTCGGCACCTGACCCACCACAACCCCCACTAGAGACGTTCCGCAGCGCGCCACGCTATCACCGCGCCCGGATCACCCCGCGAATCAATCCACCGCCGGTTAAGGCTCGTTAAGGCGTTGTTCCCGGAAATCCACCCGGGAATCAACCTGCGTCCGTTTCAGTGCGCGAGCGCGGAATCGGCGGGCAATTCCGTGCCGAGCGGATAGGGCGGGAAGCCACCCACGATCTCGGCCACCTCGGCGGCCGCCTCGCGGATCACCGCCTCCCCCGCCGTGGTGTCCGCCCCGTCCCGCACCACCCGGCCGATCAGCCCGGCGATCCGGCGCATCTCACCCTCACGCATCCCCTGCGACGTGACGCTGGGCGTGCCGACCCGGACGCCTGATGCCACCGCGGGACGCTCCGGGTCGTACGGCACCGGGTTCTTGTTGAGGGCGATGCCCGCCTTCGCGCAACGCGCCTCGGCCTCCCGTCCGGTCACGCCCACCTCGCGCAGGTCGAGCACCGCGAGATGGTTGTCGGTGCCGCCGGTGACCGGCCGCAGTCCCTCGGCCGTCAGGCCGGCGGTGAGCGCCCGCGCGTTGCGCACCGCCTGGTTGGCGTAGCCGCGGAAGGCCGGTGTGCCGGCCTCGCGGAAGGCGACCGCCTTCGCCGCGATGGCGTGCATCATCGGCCCGCCCTGGGCGAACGGGAAGACCGCCTTGTCGATCCGCCGGGCCAGATCGGACCGGCAGATGATCATGCCGCCGCGGGGGCCGCGCAGCGCCTTGTGGGTGGTGCCGGTGATCACGTCGGCGTGCGGAACCGGCGAGGGCACCGCCCGGCCCGCCACCAGGCCGATGAAGTGCGCCGCGTCGACCATCAGGTACGCGCCCACCTCGTCGGCGATCTCCCGGAACCGCGCGAAGTCGATCAGCCGAGGGTACGAGGTCGCGCCGCAGATGATCAGTTTCGGACGGTGAGCCAGAGCGAGGTCACGTACCTCGTCGTAGTCGATCTGCTCGGTCTCCGGGTCGAGGCGGTAGGCGATCGGGTGGAACCACTTGCCGGAGAAGTTCGCCCGGCTGCCGTGGGTGAGGTGCCCGCCGTGCGGCAGGCCCATCGCCAGCACCACATCGCCGGGCTCGGCCAGCGCCGCGTAGGCGGCCAGGTTGGCGCACGCCCCGGAGTGCGGTTGCACGTTGACGTGCTCGGCGGCGAACAGGTCCGTCGCCCGCTCCACGGCCAGTGCCTCGGCCCGGTCCACGTGCGCGCACCCGCCGTAGTAGCGCTGCCCCGGGTAGCCCTCGGCGTACTTGTTGGCCAGGGTCGACCCGAGCGCCGCGAGCACCGCCGGTGAGGTGAAGCTCTCGCTCGCGATCAGCTGGAGCGTGTCCCGCTGGCGTGCCACCTCGTCGAGGAGCACGGACGCGATCTCCGGATCCTCGCGTTCGAGCATCGCGAAGTCCGGCCCCCAGAAGGTGCCCACGCTGGCCTCCCGAGATCGAGGAGCCTTCCGGTTTCCGAGCATATGGCTTGTGACCCCCGGTTCGTGGGCACAGTCTCCAGTTATGCGGTGCTTGGTGACCGGCGCGACCGGCTACATCGGTGGGCGGCTCGCGCCCAGACTTCTCGAAGCGGGACACCAGGTGCGATGCCTGGCACGCAGCGCCGGCCGGCTGCGGGACGTGCCCTGGGCCGGGCAGACCGAGATCGTCGAGGGCGACCTCGCCGACCCGGCCAGCCTGCCCGCCGCGTTCGAGGGCGTCGAGGTCGCGTACTTCCTGATGCACTCACTCGGGCGGCCGGACTTCGAGCAGCTCGACCGGGAGGCCGCGGAGAACTTCGCGGCGGCGGCGCGCGCGGCGGGCGTACGCCGCATCGTCTATCTCGGCGGGCCGGAGCCGCCCGCGCACGAGAAACCCTCCGCCCACCTGCGTTCCCGGGCCGAGGTGGCCCGGATCCTGCTGGACAGCGGTGTGCCGACGGCGGTGCTCCGCGCCCCGATCATCATCGGTTCCGGTTCGGCGTCGTTCGAGATGCTGCGGCACCTCACCGAACGCCTTCCGGTCATGGTCACCCCGCGGTGGGTCAAGAACAGGATCCAGCCCATTGCGGTACGGGATGTGCTGCGCTACCTGATCGGCGCGGCCGGACTCCCGCCGGAGGTCAATCGCGGGTTCGACATCGGCGGCGCGGACGTGCTGACCTACGCCGAGATGATGCAGCGCTACGCCCGGGTGGCCGGGCTCCCCCGCCGGGTCATCGTGCCGTTGCGCCCGCTCAGCCCGTGGCTGTCCGCGCACTGGGTCGGCCTGATCACCCCGGTGCCGAACAGCATCGCCCGTCCCCTGGTGGCCAGCCTGATCCACGAGGCGGTCGCGCACGAGAACGACATCGCCGGCCTGCTGCCCGGCCCGCCGCCGCTCGGATTCGACGAATCGGTACGGCTCGCGCTCGGCCGGATCAGGGACGCCGACGTGGAAACCCGCTGGTCCACCGCGTCCGGCCTGAACCCGTCGGCCGAGCCGCTGCCCAGCGACCCGGACTGGTCCGGCGGCAGCGTCTACGTCGACGAGCGGTCCCGCCCGGTGCACGCGAGCGCGGGTGAGCTGTGGCGGGTCATCGAGGGGATCGGCGGGGAGAACGGCTGGTACTCGTTCCCGCTGGCCTGGTCGGTGCGCGGCTGGCTGGACCGGCTGGCCGGCGGGGTCGGGCTGCGCCGCGGCCGCCGCGACCGGCACCGGCTGCGGGTCGGTGAGGCGCTCGACTGGTGGCGGGTCGAGGAGATCGAGCCGGGCACGCTGCTGCGGCTGCGCGCCGAGATGCGGGTGCCGGGCCGGGCCTGGCTGGAGATGCGCGCCGAACCCGACGGCGAGGGCGGCAGTGTCTACCGGCAGCGGGCGGTCTTCCTGCCGCGCGGACTGGGCGGGCACCTCTACTGGGCGTCGGTGCTGCCCTTCCACGGTGTCGTCTTCAACGGGATGGCCCGCAACATCACCCGGACCGCGGAGACGTCAGGCGGCCGCACGTGACAGGCGGTCGCGGACAGCCAGCCAGTCCTCGGTCCGCGGCGGCTCCTGGATCAGGATCGTCGCGAACCCGGCGTCGTCCAGGCGGTGCAGGGCGGCATACAGATCGGCGGCGTATTCGCGGGGATCGGCGGACAGGATCTCGGTGCCCTCGGTGCCCTCATAGGTCAGCACGGCGACCGGCTCTGCCAGGCCGGACCGCTCCACGGAACGCACGTCCTCGCGAAGAACGACCTTGGCACGCGGCGCGTAGTGCCGCCGGCTCATGCCCGGTGACGGCCGGGCGTCACCATCCGCGGTCTCGGCGTCGGGCAGCGTGATCGGGCCGACCGCCTCGCGCAGCGCCCGCAGGCCGAGCGCGCCCGGGCGCAGCAGCCTCGGCACGTCACCGGTCACGTCGAGCACCGTCGACTCGATGCCCCACGAGCAGGGGCCGCCGTCCAGGACCATCGGCACGTCCGGCAGGCTGCGGACCACGTGCTCGGCGGTGGTCGGCGAAATGCTCTCGGAACGGTTCGCGCTGGGCGCGGCGAGCGGCAGGCCGGAGGCTTTCAACAGGTCGAGAGCGACCGGATGGGCGGGGACACGGATCGCCACGGTGTCGATGCCGGGCAGGTGCCGCGCCCGCCGGACCACCAGGGTCAGCGGACCTGGCCAGAACCGGGCCGCGAGATCATCAGCAGTGGCCGGCCACATCTCGGCCAGTGCCCGGGCCGCCGCCACGTCGGCGACGTGCACGATCAACGGGTTCCAGCTGGGCCGCTGCTTGAGGCGGTAGATCTCACCGACCGCCCTCTCGTCGAAGGCGTCGGCGCCCAGGCCGTAGACCGTCTCGGTCGGGAAGGCCACCACCGAGCCGGACCGCAGCAGGCCGGCCGCGCGGGCCAGGCCGTCGGCATCCGGCGCGGCGATCGCGCCGCGCCACTGGTCATCGGTCACAACGATGGGCATTGAGAAACGGCTCCGGTCACGGGAGGAGCAGGGCGGCGAGCGGCATCGTGGTGTCCTCGATCTCGTCGGCCACCCGCTGGAACGTCTGGTCGCCGCGGCCCCACGGGTCGTCCAGGTCGTCGCCGGGCTGCGGGGCCTCGGTGCCGCGCAGCCGGGCCACCGCCTCGACGATCGCCGTGCCCCGGGCGTGCACCACGTCCGGTTTCGGCTCGGCCGGCGGCAGCGCCGTGTTGTCGACGGCGCCGAGCAGGCGGCCGAACTCACCCAGGACGAACGTGCGGGCGGCGGCATCGGGACGCAGCGCCACCACGTAGTCGTACTGATCGGCGGTGGCCGTGAGGATCAGGTCGGCCTCGTCGATGAAGTCGCCGCGCAGCTTGCGGGCCAGGAAGTTCTCGTCGGTGCCACGGCGGGCGCGGACCAGCCGGGCGGCCGGCGGGTTCATCTCCTCGCCCTCGTGCCAGCCGCCGGTGCCGGCGCTGACACTGCGCAGCAGCTGACCGCCGTCGGCGCCGGCGGCCCGCTCCCGGACAGCCCGGGCCAGCAGGCGCTCGGCCATCGGCGACCGGCAGATGTTGCCCATGCAGACGTGCAGAACGGTGAACGGAGCCAAGTCAGTCCTGCCCATCGACGATTTCCGGGACCACGTCACGGAGTTTCTCGAGCGGGATCGCCCCGGCTCGCAGGATGCGGGGGACGTCGCCGGTGACGTCGACGATCGTGCTCGGCGCCGGGTCGGCGGCCGGGCCGGCCTCCAGGTAGACGCGCACCGCATACTCCAGCTGGTCGCGGGCCTCGTCGGCGGTCAGCGGGGCCGGGGAGCCGAGCTTGTTGGCGGTGGTGACGGCCATCGGGCCGACCTCGCGCAGCACCTCGAGCGCGACCGGGTGCAGCGGCATGCGGACGGCCACCTGCCCGCCGGTGTCCCCGAGATCCCACTGGAGGCTGGGCGAATGCTCCACGATGATGGTCAGCGCGCCCGGCCAGAACGCGTCGGCCAGCTCACGGGCCGCGCGCGGCAGCGAGTAGACCAGGCCGTCCAGCGTGTGCCGGGAGCCGACCAGCACCGGCGGCGGCACCCGGCGGTCCGAGCCGCGGGCGTGGTGCAGCTGGGTGATCGCGTGGTGGGTGAACGCGTCGGCGGCCACCCCGTAGACCGTGTCGGTGGGGAAGACCACGAGCTCGCCGCTCTTGGCCGCCTCGACAGCGGCGGCGATGCCGCGGTCCCGGTCCGCGACGGTGGCGCAGTCGTAGAGCATCACGAGATGCAGTCTGCCATGCGGCTACCCGCTGTCCCACCGGCGGCGGGCGGTCGCATATCGAGGGCGGCCGGTGAAGTCGTCGTGCGCGGTCACCTCGATGAACCGGCCGTCCGCGCGGAGCAGCCCCGGAACCGCCTCGCCGTGCACGTCGTCGTGCTCGATGCCCACCCATCCACCCGGCTTGAGCAGCGCCGCGGCCAGCGCGATGACCGGCCGGATCACGTCCAGGCCGTCCGCGCCGCCGAAGACCGCCTCGGCCGGGTCGTGGCCGGAGACCTCCGGCGGGACCACGGTGCCGTCCGGCACATACGGCGGATTGCAGAGCAGCACGTCGACCGTACCGCGCAGATCGGACAGCAGACCGGGATCGGTGACGTCGCCGGCGACCACCTCGACCACCGGATACGCCGCGGCGTTGCGCCGCAGCCAGGTCAGCGCGGCCGGGGACCGCTCGACGGCGACCACCCGGCCGGCCTCCGTCTCGTCGGCGATCGCGATCGCGATGGCGCCGCTGCCGCTGCACAGGTCGACCACCAGCGCGCCCGGCCCGGTGCGCTCGGCGCCCCACCCGGCCAGCAGCTCGGTCTCCGGCCGGGGCACGAAGACCCCGTCGCCGACGGCCGGCTCCACGTGCCGGAACGCGGCCGTGCCGAGCAGGTGCTGCAACGGGATCCGGCCGGCCCGCCGGCCGACCAGCTCGCGGAAGCGGGCCAGCTCCTCGGGCCGGATCGAGTCGATCAGCAGCAGCCGCCCGCGGGACACCCCCAGCACGTGCGCGACCAGCAGTTCGGCATCGACCCGCGGTGATTCCACCCCGGCTCGCGCGAGATCGGCGGCAGCCGCTGCCAGCTCCGGCGCCAGGCGCGCCCGATCCGTGCCCTCGCGGGGGTGTTCGTGTCGCGGTGTCACGGCATAATCATGGGACGTCGCGCACGCGGGCCCGCCGGCGACCCGCCGATGCCGTGGGAGGCGCCTGGTGAGTTGGTTGGACCAGCTCGCGGAACATGTCGATGAGCTGCGCCACGCGGGTGTGCTCCAGCAGAACGGGCAGTCGGCGACGGCCCTGCCGATCCTGGACCGCGTGCTCGCCTCCGCCTCGGATCCGGCCACCCGGGCGTACGCGTTGGTCCAGCGGTTCGGCGCGCTGATCAACCTGGGCCGGGTCGGTGAGCTGGCCGCCGCGATGGCGGCCGCCGCCGAGGCGGTCCGTGAGGTGCCCGATCCGTACCTGCGCGGGCAGATGCACGCGTTCGCGGCGCTCGGCGCCCACCTGCAGAGCAACCTGGACCGCGGGGTGACCCACCTGGTGCAGGCGGCGCGTGCGCTGGCCGCCGTCCCGCAGCGTGACTCGGAGACCGCCTGGGGCTGGCACGACCTGGCGATGGCCTACTCCTACCTGGGCTTCCACGGGCAGGCGCTGACCGCGGTGGAGCAGGCGCGGGAGATCGGCGCGGCGGCCGGGCTGGCCCCCGAGGTGTTCGCCGCGCCGGGCATCCGGCTGCGTAACGCGGTCGCCCTCGACCATCACGGCGACACCGACGGCTGCCTGCGGGTGCTGCGCGACATGGACGCCGAGCTGTCCCGCTACCTCGCCACCGACCGGCTGCGGCCCGGTAGCCGTACGGTCTACGGCTATGCGCTGGCCCGCCGGGCCGCGCTCGGTGAGCCGACCGGGCCGGAGGCGGCCCGCTGGCTGACCGGCGGCGGCGACAGCGCCCGCACCCGTGACCTGCGGCATCTCGGTTCGGTCTGCCTGTCCATCGCGTCCGGCCGGCCGGATCAGGCGCTGGCCATGCTGGCCGCGGTGCCGGTCTCGGCCGAGGTGCTCGGCCCCGCCGAGCCGGCCCGGCTGCGCAGCATCTGCCACGCCAGCGCGGGCGACCACGCGGCCGCGCACGCCGCCGACAGGTATGCGTTCCGCCTCGCCGCCCTGCGGATCGACCAGCTCCGGGACGGTTATCTGGACGGGGTGGCGGCCCGCCTGGACGCCCAGGAGACCCACCGCGACCCCGGGCGGTACGGCGACGAGACCCTCACCGATCCGCTGACCGGCCTGCCGAACCGCCGTCAGCTGGAGCGGTATGTGGACACGCTGCTGTCGCGGGGCGAGCGGGCCGCGGTCGGCGTCTGCGACGTGATCGGTTTCACCACCGTCAACCTGCGGCACGGCCGGCACTGTGGCGACCTGGTGCTACAACGGATCGCTGGTGTGCTGCACCGCGTGATGCGGCGTGGCGACTTCGTGGCCCGGTTCGCCGGCGACGAGTTCGTGCTGGTCCTTCCCGGGGCCGGCCCGCACCAGGCGGCCGAGGTGGCGCGGCGCATCGGCGCGGCCGCCACGACCGAGAACTGGCAGGCCCTGGTGCCGGGCACGTCGATCGGCCTGGCCTCGGGCTGGTCGGAGGTCGGCGCCAACGGGCGGGGACTGAGCGCGGCACTGGCGGCCGCGGCCGCGAGCAGGAAACCGACTGTATGACCACGTCCGTGATCGACCTCGGCGACGTCAGCTACTCCCCCGGCGAGCCGGAGGTCTATCCGGACGGAAGCCGCGAGTTCGACCGGGCCCGGCTCGGCCGGCTGGCCAAGGTGGCCGTGGCGGTGCTGGCCGCTCTGGTGCTCGGCGGTTCCGGGCTGCCCGGCCCGCCGGTGTTGCACGAGGTGTGGTCGATGCCGTATTCGCAGGTCGAGTCCATGGTCATCGACGAGGGCCGGCTCTTGGTGCGCCGCAACGAGGGTGGCGAGACCGACCTGACCGCGTACGACCTGGCCACCGGCGCCACCCACTGGACCCTGGACACCGGTGAAAGCCAGAACTGGATGGGCTTCACCCTGCAGGCGGGGGTGCTGCTGCTCCCCGGCGACGAGAAGACGATCGAGATCACCACGGACGACGGCGGCATGATGGGCTACTCCTACGCCGGTTCGACCACCGCCCTCGACCCGGCCACCGGCCGGCCACTGTGGGAGCGGCCCGGCTCCCCGTTCGGCGAGCCCGCGACCGACACGCTGCTGATGTTCGAGCGGTCGGATGCCGGGCCGCTCACCTGGATCCGGCTGGTCCGGGTCCGGGACGGCTCGACCGTCTGGGAGCGGCGCGCGCCGGAGAAGTCCGACACCGTGGTGGTTCAGATGGACGGCGAGGTCCCGGCCCGGGTCGTCACCGCCAGCCCCGAGGGCGACCTGACCGTGCTGCGCTACGACGACGGCACGCAGGTGTTCGCCGGGTCCGTGCCGTGGCGGCCGATGTCGTACAACACCGGGGCGGGCACCAATCTCAGCTCGGCCGCCGGGCGGCTCGTGGTGACCGACACCGGTCTGGATGTGAACACCGACCGGAGCCGGGTGACCGTCTACCGGACCGACGACCTGACGCCGCTCTGGAGCCGGGACGCCGCCGGCTGGGCGAACGTGCAGGACTGCGGCCCGCTGGTCTGTCTCGGCGTCATGCAGGAGGGCCTGGAGGCGGTCGACCCGCAGACCGGCGAGAGACGCTGGGCGATCGACGGCGCCCAGTTCGCCGGGGAGGTGGCCGGTGGCGAGCGGCTACTGATCACCGGCTCCGACGACCGGCCGCGACAGACCCTGGTCGACGCGGCCACCGGGCGGGCGATCGGGCCCGGCAGCAGCGGCGGTGTGCTCTACCAGGACGCCGGGCGGGGCACGGCGACGCTGCTGCGGGACCTCGACGTGTCCCGCAGCGCGGTGAACCGGATCGACACCACCACCGGGCGGAGCATCACGCTCGGTGGGATGGGTGGCGGCGTCCGGCAGTTCTGTATCGGGGAGCAGGGCTGGATCGTCTGCACGACCGACGACCGGCTGGTCGTCACTGCCGTCGGCTGAACTCCGTGTCGCCGGCCAGGCGGGCGGTCCGGTCGGCGCCGGCCAGCGCGTCGAGCACGCCGTCCAGTTCGCCGCCGAGCACCAGGTCCAGGTTGTAGGCGGTGTAGCCGATGCGGTGGTCGGTGATCCGGTTCTGCGGGAAGTTGTAGGTGCGGACCCGCTCGGAGCGGTCGACCGTACGCACCTGGGCCTTGCGGGCGTCGCCGGCTGCCGCGTCCGCCGCCTCCTGGGCCACCGCGAGCAGCCGGGACCGCAGGATGCGCATCGCCGACTCCTTGTTCTGGAGCTGGCTCTTCTCGTTCTGGCAGCTCACCACGGTGCCGGTGGGCAGGTGCGTGATCCGGACGGCGGAGTCGGTGGTGTTGACCGACTGGCCACCGGGACCTGACGAACGGAACACGTCGATCCGCAGGTCACCCGGCTCGATGTGGATCTCGACGTCCTCGGCCTCGGGCAGCACCAGCACGCCGGCGGCCGAGGTGTGGATGCGGCCCTGCGACTCGGTGACCGGGACGCGCTGCACCCGGTGCACGCCGCCCTCCCACTTGAGCCGGGACCAGACGCCGTGACCGCCCTCGGGCGCGCCCTTGGTCTTGACCGCGACCGAGATGTCCTTGACGCCGCCGAGGTCCGACTCCTGCGAGTCGATCACCTCGACCACCCAGCCGCGGCGTTCCGCGTACCTGGTGTACATGCGCAGCAGGTCGCCGGCGAACAGCGCCGACTCCTGGCCGCCCTCGCCCGCCTTGATCTCGATGATCACGTCCTTGGCGTCGCTCGGGTCGCGCGGGATCAGCATCTCGCCGAGCTTCTCCTCCAGCGCGGGCAGCGTCGCGGCGACCGCTTCCACCTCGGAGGCGAACGCCGGGTCCTCGGCGGCCAGTTCCTCGGCGGCGGCCAGGTCGGCGCGCGCGGCCTCCAGCTCGTCGTGGGCGGCGTTCAGTGGCGCCAGCTCGGCGAACCGGCGGCCGATCCGCCGGACCAGTGCCTGGTCGGCGTGGATCGACGGGTCCTCCATCCGCTTCTCGAGGTCCGCGTACTCGGCCAGAAGGGTGCTAAGGCGGTCGTTGCTCATCGTTCTCTCCCAACCAGGACAGCGGACCACATGCGAACGGCGCCCGCCCCGGAATCCGGGACGGGCGCCGTCGACGCGGTTACTTCTTCTTCGCGGCGGTGACCTTCGCGTACTTCGCCTGGAACTTCGCAACCCGGCCCGCGGTGTCGAGGACGCGCTGCTTGCCGGTGTAGAACGGGTGGCAGGCGCTGCAGGTCTCGACGCGGATCTCGCCGCCCTTGGCGGTGCTGCGGGTGGTGAAGGTGCTGCCGCAGGAGCAGATGACCTCGGTGGTCGCGTACTCCGGGTGGATGCCGCTCTTCATGTCTTCTCGGTCCCTCTCGAAAGTGCGGGTCGCCGGGTCGCCTGTGATGAGCAAAGACGTGAACCGGAACCCTTACTGGCCGATGTACCAGTCTGCCATGCCTCCCATACCGGCCGGAAATCAGGAGGCGCAACCGGATACACGCTGGTTAACGTGAGCGCTCCTCCCGGCATTCCCACCCTTGGAGAGCACTGTCATGACGCTGCTGAACGACGTCCTCGATCCGGCCGAGCTGGCTTCCGCGGTCGACAACGGGCTGGTCCGGAAGCAGCGTCACCCCAGCCTGCCGTTCGAGATCTACAACTACACCGAGGCCTGCCAGTACACGGCGACCTGGACCCCGGTCACGTTGATGTGCCGTGGCCTGATCGTGGCCGCCGACGGCCGGGTCGCGGCGCGGCCGATGACCAAGTTCTTCAACCACTCGGAGAGCCACGCGCCGGTCCTGGAGCCGGGGGCGCGGGTCAGCGTGACCGACAAGATGGACGGCAGCCTCGGGGTGATCTACCACGACGGGGCCGGCTGGGCCGTCGCCACCCGCGGCTCGTTCGCCTCGGACCAGGCTCAGCACGCGACCGAGGTGCTTCGTGACCGGTACGGCACGTTCGTCCCGCCGGCCGGCCTGACCGTGCTCGTCGAGATCATCTACCCGGCCAACCGGATCGTCGTGGACTACCGGGGTCTCGACGACCTGGTGCTGCTCGGCGCGGTGGAGATCGCGACCGGCCGGACCTTCGGGCCGGAGGCGGTGCCGGAGTGGCCGGGGCCGGTGGTGGAGTCGTTCACCTACGCGACGTTCGCCGAGGCGCTGGCCGCGCCGCCGCGGGACGGCCGGGAGGGCCTGGTCGTCCACTTCATCGACGCCGACCAGCGGGTGAAGATCAAGTACGCGGATTACGTACGCCTGCACCGCCTGGTGACCGGACTCACTCCGCGGTCGGTGTGGGAGATCCTGGCCAACGGCGGTGACCTGGACGCTCTGGTCGAGCCGCTCCCGGACGAGTTCCACGTCTGGGTCGAGGGCGTCGCGACCGAACTGACCGCCGAGGTCGACGCACGGGCGGCGGCGGTCGAGGCCGCCTACGAGACGATCGTCACTTCACTTCCCGAGGGCTGGGGCCGCAAGGAGTTCGCGGCGCAGGCTCTCCGTACCGAATACCGTGCCGAGCTCTTCCTGCGGCTGGACGGCAAGGACTACCGTCCCGGCCTGTGGCAGCGCGCCCGGCCGGCAGTCAAGGAGTGACCCCCCGATGACACGACTTCTGATCACCCGGGGCCTGCCGGCCTCCGGCAAGACCACGTTCGCTCGCAAGCTCCAGCCGGACGTGGTCCGGGTCAACCGCGACGACCTGCGCCGGATGCTGCACGGCCGGCGGCTCGCCACGCAGCACGCCGAGGCGCAGATCACCCAGGCGCAGCGGGCCGCCGTCGAGGCGCTGCTGCGTGCGCGCGGCAGCGTCATCGTCGACGACACCAATCTGCGGGCCAAGACGGTCCGCGAGTGGGCCGAGATGGCGGCGCGGCACAACGCGTCGTTCGAGGTGCACGACTTCACCGACGTGCCGGTCGACGAGTGCGTGCGGCGCGACGCCGACCGGCCCGAGGACGAGCAGGTGGGCGAGGAGCCGATCCGCCGCATGCACCAGCGGTACCTGGCCGGGAAGAACCTGCCGCTGCCGATCCCGTTCGCCGATCCGGGCGGGTCGGGTGTGATCTACCGGCCCGACCCGGATCTGCCGAAGGCGGTGCTGGTGGACATCGACGGGACGGTCGCGCTGATGAGTGGCCGGAGCCCGTACGACTGGGGGCGGGTCGGTGAGGACGAGCCGAATCCGGCGGTGATCACCGCGGTCCGGGCGATGCACGCGGCCGGCCACGCGATCGTCTTCTGCTCCGGGCGTGACGCGGTGTGCCGCCCGGAGACGGAGGCCTGGCTCGACCTGTTCGTCGGGGTGCCGTACGAGGCGCTGTTCATGCGGCCGGAAGGCGACAGCCGCAAGGACTCGATCGTCAAGCGGGAGATCTTCGACCAGGAGGTCAGGGATCGCTGGCTGATCGTGGGGGTGTTCGACGACCGTCAACAGGTGGTACGTATGTGGCGGCAGCTCGGCCTGACCGTCTTCCAGGTGGCGGAGGGGGATTTCTAGGGTGAAGTACCCGCGGACGTTCCATCTGCCCGGCTCGCCGGGAGCGACCGCCGACGACCGGATTCAGCACGATCTGTCCTGGCTGGACGGCGAGCTCGTGGTGACCGAGAAGATGGACGGCGGGAACCTCACCTTCACCCGCGACACCATGTTCGCCCGCTCACTGGACTCCGGCACCCAGCCCTGGGACCGGCCGGCCAAGGCGCTGTGGGCGATGACGGCGTACCGGATTCCCGACGAGTGGCGGGTCTGCGGCGAGTCCATGTGGGCCCGCCGCAGCGTCGCCTACCACGACCTCCCCGGCGTCTTCCTGGTCTTCGGCATCTGGGACGAGACGAACACCCTGCTCGGCTGGGACGACACGGTGGACTGGGCACGCCGCCTGGAACTGCCGGTCGTCCCGGTCCTCTACCGCGGCGGCAGCCTCTCCGAGGCGCGCGCCGCGTGGGCCGCCCAACGAGACAGCGAGACCTCCGAGGGGTACGTGGTACGCGCGGCCGGCCGCATCCCGGCCGCCGAGTTCGACCGCAAGCTCCTCAAGTGGGTGCGGCCGGACCATGTCCGTACCGAGGCGTCCTGGCGGCACCGCGACGACTTCGCGATCAACGAGTTCGCCTAGGACAGCCCCGCGCCAGCTCCGCCGCCTCGGCGTCCAGGTAGAAGGCCGGGCGCTGGTCGAACTCGTCGTAGTAGCGGTGGAAGACCGGGGTGATGCCGCCGGAGATCGGCGGGACGATCCAGCTCCAGTCGGCGGGCACCCGGCGGCCGGCCTTCTCCTCGTTACGCAGGTGCGCGATGAAGCGCTGTGACTCGGTGTGGTGGTCGCTCATCTTGACGCCGGCCCGTTCGAAGCTGTGCAGGACCGCCCGGTTCAGCTCGACCAGCGCCCGGTCCCGCCAGAGCGTCGACTCCCGGCTGGTGTCCAGTCCCATCCGGGCGGCCACCAGCGGCAGCAGGTCGTAGCGGTCGGCGTCGGCGAAGTTGCGGGCGCCGATCTCGGAGCCCAGGTACCAGCCGTTGAACGGGGCCAGCGGATAGTGCACACCGCCGATGGTGAGGCGCATGTTGGCGATCGCCGGCACCGCGTGCCAGCGCAGGCCCAGCTCAGCGAACCAGCCGAACTCGGGATGGCTGAGCGGCACCTCACGGATCGCTCGCTCCGGCAGCTCGTAGACCCGCACCCCCTCGACAGGCGTCTCGATGACCAGCGGCAACACGTCGAACGCCTCCTCCTTGCCCTGCCAGCCGAAGCCGCGTACCGCCGCGGTGAAGTCGATCTGCCGCGGGTCGCCGACCGCGCTGCCGTCCTCGGTGCGATATCCGGCGTACCGGATCAGCTGCTCGTTCCACACCCGGGCGTGTGGCTGGCCGGGCTGGGCCGGGGCGAAGACACTGATCACCGGGCGGATCTGCCCGTCGCCGGCGGTGTGCAGGTGCTGCACCAGCAGCGAGTAGATCTCGTCGGCGGTCCGGGCCCGCCGCCGGTCCAGGACCATCAGGCTGCGCCAGTAGAGCCGTCCGATGCACCGGCTCGCGTTGCGCCAGGCCATCTTCGCGCCGTGGGTCAGCTCGTCCGTGGTGTGCACATAGGTGCCGGTCGCGGCGATCTGCGCGCGGACGATGGCGAGCCGGGGTTCGACCGGGCCGAGCCGTGGGTTCTCGACGTAGCAGCGGCGCAGGAAGTCCTCGGCCTCGCCGGGGTCCACAGGTGAGCCCGGATCCCATGGCTCGGCGGGACAGTCCCGGTAGCCGGGCACGATCATCGGGCGCCTCCGGATGCGTCGAGCGACGGGGATACCGGAGGTTCGCACAGCCGGGTATGGGCCGAATCAGACAGGCTGTGCGACAAAAACGACGCAGCCCACCCGATTGGGTGGGCTGCGTCGTTTTTATTCGTTTATTCGCCAGGCGTGGACTTGGCGATCTGCATCAGGAACTCGATGTTGGTCCGGGTCTGCTTGAGCCGGTCCATCAGCAGGTCCAGGGCAGCGCCGGACTCCAGCGAGCTGAGCACCTTGCGGAGCTTGTGGATGATCGCCAGCTCCTCCTTGCCCAGAAGGATCTCTTCCTTACGGGTGCTGGAAGCGGACACGTCCACGGCCGGGAAGATCCGCTTGTCCGCGATCTTGCGGTCGAGCTTGAGCTCGGCGTTACCCGTGCCCTTGAACTCCTCGAAGATCACCGTGTCCATCATCGACCCGGTCTCCACCAGCGCGGTCGCGAGAATGGTGAGCGAGCCACCGTTCTCGATGTTGCGCGCCGCGCCGAGGAACCGCTTCGGCGGGTAGAGCGCGGTCGAATCGATACCACCCGACATGATGCGGCCGGAAGCCGGCGCCGCCAGGTTGTATGACCGGCCGAGACGGGTCACCGAGTCGAGCAGCACGACCACGTCGTGGCCCAGCTCGACCAGCCGCTTGGCCCGCTCGATGGCGAGCTCGGCGACCGTGGTGTGGTCCTGCGGCGGACGGTCGAACGTGGCCGCGATGACCTCGCCCTTCACCGTGCGCTGCATGTCGGTGACCTCTTCGGGCCGCTCGTCCACGAGCACGACCATCAGGTGGCACTCGGGGTTGTTGCGGGTGATCGCGTTGGCCAGGGCCTGCAGGACCATCGTCTTACCGGCCTTCGGCGGGGAGACGATGAGCGCGCGCTGGCCCTTACCGATCGGCATCACCAGGTCGATGATGCGGGTGGTGAGGATGTGCGGCTCGGTCTCCAGCCGCAGGCGCTCCTGCGGGTAGAGCGGGGTGAGCTTGTAGAACTCGGGACGACGGCGGGCCTCGTCCGGCTCCATCCCGTTGATGGTGTCGAGACGGACCAGCGGGTTGTACTTGTCCCGCCGCTGTCCGTCGTTGCCACCGTCACGCGGGGTGGACCGCACGGCGCCGGTCACCGCGTCACCGCGGCGCAGACCGTACTTCTTGACCTGCGACATCGAGACGTAGACGTCGTTCGGGCCGGAGAGGTAACCGGTGGTCCGCACGAACGCGTAGTTGTCCAGCACGTCCAGGATGCCGGCGACCGGGACGAGCACCTCGTCCTCGGACACGTGCGGCTCCCGGCCCTCACGCTGGCCGCTGCTGCGCTCCTCGCGCGGGTTGTCGTCACGGTCACGGCCGCGGCGACGGTCCCGGAAACGGCTGCGCCGGCTCCGGCGGCCGCCGTCGCCGTCGTCGTCTCCGTCGTCGTGACCCTGTCCGTCACGCGGGCCACGGTCGTTACCGCGGTCGTCGCGCTGCTGATTGTCCCGCTGCTGATTGTCCCGCTGCTGATTGTCCCGCTGACCGTCGCGCTGCTGGTTGTCGCGCTGACCGTCACGCTGGTTGCGCTGCCGGTCCCGGTTGCGCTCGGGACGCTCGCCCCGGTCGGGACGCTCGGCCCGCTCCGGGCGCTCGGTGGGCTCGGCGGCGGGCGCGGGCGCCTCAGCCGCCACGACGGCGGCGGGAGCCTCGGCTGCCGGAGCGGCCGCGGTCTCCGTCTGACGCGGAGCGCTTTCCCGGGGGCCACGCTCGCGGCGGCTCCGGGACGGGCGCTCGGCCGGAGCGGACTCGGCCGGAGCGGCTGCGGTCTGCGGAGTCTCGACCGGAGCGGCCTGGACAGGGGCCGGTGCGACGGCGTCGGAGCCGTTGGTGCGCGGGCGCGGAGCCTTCTCGGCGGCCGCGGCGGCGGGGGCGCCGCCACTCTGGCGCTCGGTGATCGCGGCGATCAGCTCGCCCTTGCGCATCCGGGCGGTGCCGGAGATGCCGAGGGAGGCGGCGAGGCTCTGCAACTCGGGCAGCAGCATGGCGGACAGCCCGGTGCCGCCCCGGCGGCGCTTCGTAGCGGTCGCGGTGGTGCCTGCGCCGTCAGCGACGTCAGAAACACCCGACGTCACGTCGGTGGTGTCGCTCAATGGATTCCTTCCGTCGGAAAAAGCCCGAGTCCACCCGGAACTTCAGCCTTGGGCCGGGTGCCCTCGGAACCCGCTTCGCAACAGCGGCGCGGGAGTTCGTGCAGCACGGCAGCTCGACGGTATCCCTGCCCGTCGACTGTCGGCGGGTAGGTCTCGGCGAGTGCAGCGATCCATGGATGCTGCCCGGCGTTTGCCTTGATGAGAGTTGAGAAAGGCCAGAAGGCCCAGAAATCTCGGGGGTGCGCCGAACCGCAGAGATCGCTTGCTTCGCGGCTGTGCTAGGTCTTGAGCGTAGTCAACTCGTGCGACCTGCGGCAACAGGACCCCGCTCGGCGTGTTCCACCATACCCCCTTTCACACGAGCACCGGCGTCATCCACGCCCAGCACTTCGCTGTGCCAGTGCGCACCGGGTGCGAAATCGCCCGGGACCTCGGTCAACGCCAGCACCGAGGGGCCGGCGCCGCTGATCACGGCGGCCACCCCGGCCGAACGCAACGCCGCCACCAGAGCCGCCGCGGCCGGCATCCCCGGAGCGCGGTAGTCCTGGTGCAGACGATCCTCGGTGGCCGGGAACAGCAGCGACGGATCGCTGGTGAGAGCGTGCGTGAGCAGCGCGGCCCGCCCGGCGTTGAACGCGGCGTCGTGATGCGGCACCTCGGCCGGCAGCGCGGCCCGGGCCAACGCCGTGAAGCCCAGCTCGGCGGGAACGAAAACCGTCGGGCGCACACCCCCGGCCGGCGTCAGCTTAACCGCCCGCGCCCCGCCCGGCTCCGTCCAGGCCACCGTGAAGCCGCCGAGCAGGCACGGAGCGACGTTGTCGGGGTGGCCCTCGATGCGGGCCGCGATGCGCAGGGCGGCCGCGTCGTCGATCAGCTCGAGGCCGCCGGCGATCAGGCCACGGGCCAGCTGCACACCGCCGACGATCGCCGCCGACGAACTGCCCATGCCGCGCGCCTGCGGGATCCGGTTGACGCACTCGACGGCCAGGCCGGGCGGGCGCACCCCCACCTCGTCGAAGGTCGTCAGCATCGCCCGGACCACCAGATGATCCTCACCGGTCGGCAGCTCACCGGCGCCCTCGCCGAGCACCGTCACGGTGAAGCCGCCGTCGGTCACCCGCGCCGACAGATCGTCGTAGCGGGTCAGCGCCAGGCCGAGGGAGTCGAAGCCGGGGCCCAGATTGGCGCTGGTCGCCGGCGTGCTGACGGAGACCGGCCCGGTGACGAAGGTCAAACCCATCGTCACATGCTAGGGCGTGATCATTTCGGGGGAAGCTCCCCGGTACCGGTAATCCCGAATGTCGGCTCGGCCGAGGGCCGGAGCCGACGGGTCGCGATCCGCCAGCCGATCGCGTAGGTGAGGGTGATCGACGCGCAACCCGCGATGATCCAGCGGGGCTCGACCCGGTCGATGGCCGCGCCCGCGACCAACTGGCTCACCGCGATGGCGAGCGTCGCCAGCATCATGTCGGTGGCGAAGACCCGGCCGCGCAGCGCGTCCGGCACCTCACCCTGCAAGGCGTAGTTGGACAGCACCCAGTTGCTGCCGCCGGCGAAGTGCGCGACGAAGACCAGAGCGGCCACCAGCGGGAACCACTGGGTGAAGGCGGCGCCCAGGTAGCCGACGCCGTACAGGCCCATCGACAGGGCCAAGCCGGGCAGCAGCCAGGACGGGCGGTTCAGCACCGGGCGCATCACCAGCGGGCCGACCAGCGCGCCCGCACCGCGCAGGGCGAACAGCAGCCCGGCGCCCAGCGCGCCGGCCCCGTGGGCCGCCGCGATCAGCGGGAACACGGTCAGCACCCCGTTCCCGAGCCCGACCGCGGACTTCACCGTCACCAGAGCGCGCAGCCGCGGGCGGGCGCCGATGTAGCGCAGCGACTCCATCAGCGCGGTCAGAGCACGGACCGGCTCGCCGCCACCGCTGCGCGGCGCCTGCATCGGCCGTCGGATCAGGGTGGTGAGAAGGCTTCCGGTGAGCAGGCAGACGGCCGTCACGGCAAAGCAGACGTACGGGCTGAAAGCGCTGCTCACAACTCCACCGAGGGACGCGCCCACCACCGTCATGGTGCCCCAGGCGGAGCCGGCGACGGTGTTCGCGGCGGCCAGGTCCTCCGGGTCCACCAGGTTCGGCAGCGCGGCCGACGCGGCGGGTGAGTAGAACGCCTTGGACACCGCGATCGCCCCGACCGCGACGAGCGCCAGCGGGGCGGTGGCCGCGGACCGGACCGTGAACAGCAGCAGCACCGACAGGAAGGCCGCGGCGTTCGAGACGATCAGGATCTTCCGGCGGTCCACCCGGTCGGCGACCGTGCCCGTCCACGGAAGCAGCAGCGCCAGGATCCCGGTGTCCACGGCCAGCACCATCGCACCGAGCGTGCCGCCGCCGGTCAGCTCCGGAAGCAGCACGAGCAGCGGGACCATGACGAACCAGTCAGCGCCGAAGACCACCAGCTCGGCCGCGAACAGGCGGCGGAAGTCACGATTGCGGGTAAGGACCGAGAAGGCTGCTGGCACGTACCTGACCATATAGTCGATGCCCGGTCCCACCGGGGACCGGGCATCGATTCGGTACCGCTTACTCAGCCGGTTTGGCCGGTTTGCGCGGCATCTTCAGCACTTCGAACTGATCGGTGAAGCCCCGCAGCGCGCCCCGGGACTCGGACCGGGCCTCGTGGGCCCCGCCGCTGGAGTCCGGCGCCATCCCGGCCGGGACCAGGTCGTCGGCCGGCTCGTCGGCGGCGTGCTTCGGGCCGCCCGCCGCGCCGTGCTTGCGCAGCCGCCTGGCCTGGCGCTTGGCCCGGCTCTTCTCCTTGCGGTTCTCCACCAGGGTGTAGAGCGTCGGCACCAGCACCAGCGTGAGCAGCGTCGAGCTGACCAGACCGCCGATCACCACGATGGCCAGCGGCTGCGAGATGAAGCCGCCCTCGCCGGTGAGCCCCAGCGCCATCGGGATCAGGGCGAAGATGGTCGCGATCGCGGTCATCAGGATCGGCCGCAGCCGGTGCCGGCCGCCCTCGATCACGGCCTCCTTCACCCCGTACCCCTGGGCCCGGTAATGGTTGATCAGGTCCATCAGCACGATGGCGTTGGTCACCACGATGCCGACCAGCATCAGGACACCGATCAGAGCCGGTACGCCGAGCGGGGTGCCGGTGATCAGCAGCAGGCCGATCGCGCCGGTCGCCGCGAACGGGATCGACACCAGCAGGATCACCGGCTGGAGCACGCTGTGGAAGGTTGCGACCATGATGATGAAGACGATCGCGATCGCGGCCAGCACGGCCAGGCCGAGCTGCTCGAACGCCTCCGCCTGGTCGGCGCCGACACCGGCGATGGTGATCTCCGCGCCGGGCGCCGTCTGCAGGGCGTCCAGGGCCTTGGTGAGGTCGGCGTTGACCTGGCTCAGGTCGGAGCCGACGACCGCGCCGGTGACGCTGGCGGTGCGGTTGCCGTCGTTCCGGGTGATCGTGGGCGGCCCGCCGACCTCCTTGACGTCGGCGACCTGGTCCAGCGGCACGATGCCGCGCGGGGTGGTCAGTGGCAGGGCCCGCAGCGCGGCCGGGTCGGCCGGCGCCGAGCCGAACGAGATCACCACGTCCTCGCTGTTGCCGTCGACGCTGATCTGGCCGGCCGGGACGCTGCGGAACATGCCGGCCACGGTCTGGCCGATCTGCGCCTCGGTGAGCCCGGCGGCCGCGGCGGCCTTGCGGTCCACCTCGACCTCGAGCCGCGGCACGCTGGTCACCAGGGTGGTGTCCACGTCGGTGACCCCGGCGACCCCGGCCATCGCGGCCCGGACCTGCTCGGTGGTGGCGGCGAGCACGTCGTTGTCGGCCGCCGAGACCTGCACCGAGAGCTGGCTGCTGCCCAGCCCCGAGCTCTCCTGGCCGATCTTGATCTCGCCCTTGTCGGTGAGCTGGGCGAACTGCTCCTTCAACGCGGCGGAGACCTCCTCGGCGTCGGCGTCCTCCTTCAGCGCCACGTTGTAGTTGGCGGTGCCGGAGCCGCCGCCACCGGCGAACGGGTTGGCCGAGTTGCCACCGACGTTGACCTGGTAGGTCTCGATCTCGGCGCGAGCCGCGAGGACGCCCTCGACCTTCTTGGCCGCCTCGTTGGTGGCCGCCAGGCTGGTGCCGGGCGGCATCTCCTGGGTGATGGTCAGGCTGTCCTGCCCCGACTCGTCGAGGAAGTTGGTCTCCAGGCGGGTGGCGAGCCCGAACGTCCCGAACAGCACCGCGATGCCGATCAGCACGGTGGTCCAGCGCCAGGTGGTGGCGAACCGGATCACCGGCAGGTAGCCGCGCTGGAGCGGGCTGCGCAGTTCCTTCTCCTCGGCGGCCCTGCGGACGGCCTCGTTGTCGGCGCCCGCGGGCGGCGGCTTGAGGAACCAGTACGCCAGCACCGGCACGATGGTCAGCGACACGAACAGCGAGGCCAGCAGCGCCACCGTCACGGTGATCGCGAAGGACGAGAAGATCTGCCCGACCAGACCGCCGACCAGGGCGATCGGGGCGAAGACGGCGACCGTGGTGAGCGTGGACGCGACCACCGCGCCGGCCACCTCCTTCACCGCGCCGGTGATGGCCTGCACCTTCTCCTCGCCGTACTCGAGATGGCGCTTGATGTTCTCCAGCACCACGATCGAGTCGTCCACCACCCGGCCGACCGCGATCGTCAGCGCGCCGAGGGTGAGCAGGTTGAGGGTGTAGTCACCGATCCACAGGGCGATCAGCGCGACCAGCACCGACAGCGGGATGGAGACCGCGGTGACCAGGGTGGAACGGACGCTGAGCAGGAAGACCAGGATGACCACGACCGCCATCGCGAGGCCGAGCAGGCCCTCGGTGGTCAGGCTCTCGATGGACCTCTCCACATACGGCGCCTGGTCGGTGATCACCGTGAGCGTGGCGCCGGAGTTCTTCTGGAGCTCGTCGAGCAGGTCCCGGACCTCGTGCGAGATGGAGACCGGGTTGCCGTCGGGCCGGGCGGTGACCGCGATGCCGAGGCTGTCCACCCCGTCGGTGCGCGTGTAGGAATCGGGGGCCGGCAGCTTGCTCTCCACCGCGGCCACGTCACCGAGGCGGACCGGGCCGCGGGAGCCGGTGAGGAAGACGTCCTTGAGCTGGTCGACCGAGGTGAGCGGGGTGCCGACCTGCACGGTCAGCGACTTGTCGTCCTGGGTGACCGCGCCGGCCGGGATGGAGACGCCGTTGGCCTGGAGCACCGTGGTCAGCGACGACGGGTTGACGCCGGCCCCACCCATCTTCACCAGGTCGGGGGTGATCACCACCTGCTTGGCACGGGCCCCGGTGACCTGGGTGTCGCGGACGCCCTCGATCCCGTTGAGCTCCGGCACCACGGTCTCGTTGAGCCGGCGGAGCAGGTCGGCCTCGTCGGAACCGCCTGATGCGGCGAGCACGATCGCCGGGATGTCGTCGGTGCCGCCGGCGAAGACCTGCGGGTCGACGTTCTCCGGGAGCTGCGCCTGGATCCGGTTGATCGAGGTGGTGACCTGGTTGACGGCGGACTCGATGTCCGTGCCGAACTCGAACATCACCACGACGCTTGACGCGTTCTCGCGGGAGGTCGACGTCACCGTGTCGATGCCGTCGATGCCTTTGACCGCGTCCTCGATCGGCTTCGTCACCTGCTCCTCGACCGTTTCCGGCGAGGCTCCGGGCAACACCGCGCTGACGAACGCGGCGGGCAGCTCGATCGAGGGGAAGAGCTGCTGCTTGAGTGACGGGATCGCATAGAGCCCGAAGCCGCTGATCACCAGTGCGATCAGGGCGACGAGACCTCGGTTGGCAAGGCTGAGCCGTGTCAGAGCTGACATTGGCGCTCCCCCGAGATTGGTTCGGTCGATACTGATAGTTTGCATGACGCGAACAAATGGTTTTTCACCGGGCCCCCTGGTACCGTCCAGAAACAGGAACGTCACAAAAGGAGCGGGCGCTGGGCCAGAAAGAGAAGCTCATCGCGGACATCATGGGTTCGTCGATCCAGCTCGAGCACCTGTTCGCCGACGACCGGTCGGACCCGCTCTTCTCGTCACATCTGACGATGTCGCAGCTCAAGATCATGCTGTTGCTGTCCCGGCACGGCACGCTCGCCGGCGGTGAGCTGGCCCGGATGCTCGGTGTCGGCGCCGCGGCGCTCAGTGGCATGGTCGACCGCCTCGTCGTGCAGGACCTGATCACACGCACGGAGGACGTGAACGATCGGCGGGTTCGCCGGATCGGACTCACGAAGGCGGGCACCGAGGTCATCGATGGCATCATCACGGCAGGGGTGGCGAAGCAGCGCGAACTCCTCAGCCGGCTCTCAGCGGAGGAGCTGACTATCGTGGCCCAGGCCATGGAGTTGCTGGTCCGCGAAGCGGGATGCCAGGCAGCCGAAGAGGCCGCAGCCAGTCTGTCAGACCACGCTGCGGCCGATCCCGGAACCGGGGAAAACTAGGCCAGGTCGAGGGCCTTCGCGGCGAGCAGCGCGTCGTTCGCGATCACGGTCGGCGACGGGGCGGTCGAGATGGCCCACTCCGGGTCCTTCAGGCCGTGCCCGGTCACCGTGCAGACCACCCGCGAGCCGGCCGGGATCTTCCCCGCCTCGGCCTGCTGGAGCAGACCCGCCACGCTGGCCGCGCTGCCCAGCTCGACGAAGACGCCCACCTCACGGGCCAGCAGGCGGTACGCGTTCAGGATGTCCCGGTCGGTGACCGCCGAGATCAGGCCGCCCGACGCGTCCCGTGCGTCCAGCGCCTTGGTCCAGCTCGCCGGGTTGCCGATCCGGATCGCGGTGGCGATCGTCGACGGCTGCTCGACCACCGCGCCGTTCACGATCGGGGCCGCGCCGGAGGCCTGGAAGCCGTACATCTTCGGCAGCTTCGAGCTGTTCCCGGCCGCCTTGTCCTCCTGGTAGCCCATCCAGTAGGCGGAGATGTTGCCGGCGTTGCCGACCGGCAGGCAGTGGATGTCCGGCGCGTCGCCGAGCGCCTCGACGATCTCGAAGGACGCCGTCTTCTGCCCGTGCAGGCGGAAGATGTTCACCGAGTTGACCAGCGCCACCGGGTAGTCCTGGGACAGCTTCGAGGCCAGCGCCAGGCAGTCGTCGAAGTTGCCGTCGACCTGGAGCAGGCGGGCCCCGTGCACCAGGGCCTGGGCCAGCTTGCCGAGCGCGATCTTGCCCTGCGGCACGAGCACCGCGCAGGTGATGCCGGCCCGGGCCGCGTAGGCCGCCGCGGACGCGCTGGTGTTGCCGGTGGACGCGCAGATGATCGCCTTGGCGCCCTCCTCGACCGCCTTGGAGACGGCCATCGTCATGCCCCGGTCCTTGAAGGAGCCGGTCGGGTTGGCGCCCTCCACCTTCAGGTAAACGTCCGCACCGACCCGCTGGGACAGCACCGGCGCGGGCACCAGCGGCGTGTTGCCCTCGTGCAACGAGACCACCGGCGTGGCTTCGGAGACCGGCAACCGGTCCCGGTACGCCTCGATCAAACCCCGCCACATGGCGGTACTCCTCACTCGCATGTCAATCTTCGGGATTTGCAGGCCATTATTCAGGACGGTGGCAGCATTTATTCAGGGCTGTGGCACACGGCCTCGACGTTGTTCCCGTCCGGATCGCGGACGAAGACGCCGTAGTAGTGCTCGTGGTACTCCGGGTGCAGGCGGGGTTCGTGCAGCACCTCGGCCCCGGCCGCGACGGCGGCCCGGTGGAACTCGTCGACCGCGGCGCGGTCAGCGGCGGCGAACGCGATGTGGGCCTCGACGAACCCCTCACCCTCGTTCAGCTCACCGATCCAGAAATCGGCGTGGTCCGTGCCGTACCCGATGGCGACCTTGAAGTCCATCAACCGGGCGCCGCCCAGCGGCGCCAGCACCGCGTCGTAGAACGCGGCACTCGCCGCCAGGTCACGGCACTGGAAACCCACGTGATCGATCACTGGCCCGCGCCTCCCTCGACACGCAGCACGCTCGCGATCGACCGGACGATGTCCAGACTCGACAGCTCCTCGACGGTGGCGGCGAGCGCCGCGTCCGGAGCGCTGTGCGTGACGATGACCAGTTTCGCGTCGTCCTCCCGGCCGGACTGCCGGACCGTCGCGATCGACACCTCGTGCCGTGCGAAGACACCGGCCACGGTGGCCAGCACACCCGGTTTCTCGGCCACGTCGAGGCTGATGTGGTAGCGGGTCATCGACTCGCCGATCGGGCGGACCGTCAGCTCGGCGTAGTTGCTCTCGCTCGGCGCACGGGTGCCGGTCAGCTTGTTGCGGGAGGCCGCGACGATGTCGCCGAGCACCGCGCTCGCGGTCGGCCGGCCACCGGCGCCCCGGCCGTAGAACATCAGCGGGCCGGCTGCCTCGGTCTCGACGAACACCGCGTTGAAGGCGTCACCGACACTCGCCAGCGGGTGACTCAGCGGGATCATCGCCGGGTGCACGCGGACACTCACCGAATCCGCGGTCCGCTGGGCGATGCAGAGCAGCTTGATCGTGCAGCCCATCTCCCTGGCGCTGGCCATGTCGCCGGCGGTCACCCCGGTCATGCCCTCACGGAACACGTCGGCCGCGGTCACCCGGGTGTGGAACGCCAGCGAGGCGAGGATGGCGGCCTTCGCGGCGGCGTCGAAGCCCTCCACGTCGGCGGTGGGGTCGGCTTCCGCGTACCCCAGCTCGGTCGCCTCTTCCAAGGCCTCGTTGAAGCCCGCGCCGGTCGACGCCATCGAGGAGAGGATGAAGTTGGTCGTGCCGTTCACGATGCCGGTGACCGCGGTCACGCGGTCGCCGTGCAGCGACTCGCGCAGCGGGCGCAGCAGCGGGATCGCGCCGGCCACCGACGCCTCGTAGTAGAGATCGGCCCCGCCCTCGGTGGCGGCGTCGTGCAGGGCGCCGCCGTCCTCGGCGAGCAGCGCCTTGTTCGCTGTGATCACGCTCTTGCCGGCCCGCAGCGCCTCGGTCAGCCAGGTCCGCGCCGGCTCGATGCCGCCGACGACCTCGATCACCACGTCCACGTCGTCGCGCTTGACCAGGCCCAGCGCGTCGGTGGTGAACAGCGACGGGTCGACCGGCAGGTCACCGCGCTCCCGGCCGGCACGCCGCACCGCGATGCCGACGAGCTCCAGGGGGGCGCCGATCCGGGCCGTCAGGTCGTCGGCCTGTTCGTGGAGCAGCCGAACCACTTCAGTACCGACGACACCGCAGCCGAGCAGAGCCAGACGGATCGGCGATTTCGAGACGGGGCTCATCCCACATCCAATGCAAGCAGGTCGTCCTCGGTCTCCCGGCGCACGATGACGCGGGCGGCGCCGTCACGAACCGCCACCACAGGCGGCCGAGGAACGTGGTTGTAGTTGCTGGCCATGCTCCGGCAATACGCGCCGGTCCCGGGAACCGCAATAAGATCTCCGGGCTGCACGTCGCTGGGCAGGAATTCATCCTTCACGACAATGTCCCCGGACTCACAATGTTTTCCCACAACGCGGGCGAGCAGCGGCTCGGCCGTGCTGCGCCGGTTGGCCATCGTCGCCGAGTAGGACGCGTCGTAGAGGGCGGTACGGATGTTGTCGCTCATCCCCCCGTCCACACTCACGTAGGTGCGGATGCCGTCGACGTCCTTGACCGTCCCCACCTCGTACAGGGTGAAGACCGCCGGGCCGACGATCGCCCGCCCCGGCTCGATCGACAGGTGCGGCTTACGCAGCGAGGCCAGCTCGCACTCGGACTCGACGATCTTGTTGATCCGCTTGGCCAGATCACCAGGCGTCGACGGGTCGTCCTGCGTGGTGTACGCGATACCGAACCCGCCACCCAGGTCCAGTTCCGGCAGCTCCACCCCGCGCGCGTCCCGGATCTGCGCCTGGAGCTCCAGGATTCGCCGGGCGGCCACCTCGAACCCGCTGGTGTCGAAGATCTGCGAGCCGATGTGCGAGTGCAGCCCGCGCAGGTCGAGCACGCCCTCGTCGAGGATCTGCGCCGCCGCCGCGAACGCCGCCCCGCCGGCCAGCGAGAACCCGAACTTCTGGTCCTCGTGCGCGGTCGCGATGAACTCGTGGGTGTGAGCCTCGACACCCACCGTGACGCGGAGCAGCACGCCGGGCCGCTTGTTGTAGGTTTTCGCCAATTCCGTCAAACGGGCGATCTCGTGGAACGAGTCCACGATGATCCGGCCCACCCCGGCCTCCAGCGCCCGGCGCAGCTCGGACACCGACTTGTTGTTGCCGTGGAAACCGATCCGCTCGGGCGGAAAACCGGCCGCCAGAGCCACCGCCAGCTCGCCACCGGAGCAGACGTCGAGGAAGAGCCCCTCCTCGTCGATCACCCGGACCACGGCCTTGCAGATGAACGACTTGCCGGCGTAGTAGACGTCCGCCTCGGCGAAGGCCGCCTTGAAATCGCGGCAGCGGGCCCGCAGGTCCTCCTCGTCGAGCAGGTAGGCCGGCGTGCCGTAGTCCGCCGCCAGATCGGCGACGCTCACGCCGCCGATTTCCAGACCCCCGGCGTCCGACCTGGTCACGGTCCGCGGCCAGAGCTGCGGCACCAGGGCGTTCACATCCTCGGGGGTACGCAGCCAGGCCGGCCCGCGACTGCCGAGATCACCGTGCAGGGCCCCGGCCTCGTGTGCGCGCATGCCTTACATCCTCTCCGGCGCGGAGACCCCGAGGAGGTCCAAACCGTTGGCCAGCACCGTTCGGGTGGCCTCGACCAGCCAGAGCCGTGACTGGGCGAACTCGGACACCGGCTCGTCACCCTTCGGCAGCACCTGGCAGGCGTCGTAGAAGCGGTGGTAGTCGGTGGCCACCCGCTCCTCCAGGTAGACCGCGATCCGGTGCGGCTCACGCAGCTCGGCGGCGGTGGCCACCACACCCGGGAAATCGCCCAGGGTCTTCAGCAGGTTGCGCTCCCGCTCGTGGGAGAGCAGCGCCGGATCGTACTCCTCGCCGCGGTTGACCTTCTTCTCCTCGGCGTTGCGCAGCAACGAGCAGATCCGGGCATGTGCGTACTGCACGTAGAAGACCGGGTTGTCGCTGGTGTTCTTGGTGATCTCCTCGATGTCCAGCGTCAGCGTGGAGTCGGTGGACGACCGGGCCAGCGAGTAGCGGGCGGCGTCCGGCCCGACCGCGTCGACCAGCTCGTCCAGCGTGATGATGTTGCCGGCCCGCTTCGACAGCCGCACCGGCTGGCCGCCGCGGACCAGGTTGACCAGCTGGCCGATCAGGATCTCGATGTTCTTCTTCGGGTCGTCCCCGGCACACGCCGCGATCGCCTTCAGCCGGCCGATGTAGCCGTGGTGATCGGCGCCGAGCAGGTAGATGCAGCGGTCGAACCCGCGCTCCCGCTTGTTGATGTAATACGCCGCGTCCGCCGCGAAGTAGGTCTTCTCACCGTTCGACCGGATCAGCACCCGGTCCTTGTCATCGGTGAAGTCGGTGGTCCGCAGCCAGATCGCGCCGCCGTCCTCGAAGATGTGGCCCTGCTTGCGCAGCTCCTCGATGGCGTGCTCGACCGCGCCGCCGCCGTGCAGCGTCTGCTCCGAGAACCAGACGTCGAAGTGCACGCCGAAGCGCTCCAGGCTCTCCCGGATCTCCTTCAGCATCAGCTCGTAACCACGGGCCAGGAAGATCGGCAGCGCCTGCTCGGCGGGCTGCCCGATCAGGCCCGGGTCGGCGTCGGTGATCTCCTTGGCGATCTCGGTGATGTAGTCGCCGACATAGCCGTCCTCGGGCGTCGGCTCGCCGTTGGCCGCCGCGAACAGCGACCTGGCGAACCGGTCCACCTGCGCGCCCGCGTCGTTGATGTAGTACTCACTGGTCACCTCGGCGCCGGCGGCGGTCAGCACCCGGCGCAGCGAGTCGCCGACCGCGGCCCAGCGGGTGTGTCCCAGGTGGATCGGGCCGGTCGGGTTCGCCGAGACGAACTCCAGATTCACCTTTTCCCCAGAAAGGGCATCATTGCGGCCGTACGCTGAGCCGGCCCCGACCACAAGCCCGGCGATCGCGCCGATCGAGGCGGTGTCCAGGCGGATGTTGAGGAAGCCGGGCCCGGCGATCTCCACCGCCCCGATCCCGTCCCGGCGGCCGAGCTCCTCGGCGAGCGCCGTGGCCAGCTCACGCGGTGCGACCCCCGCCTTCTTGGCCACCTGCATGGCAAGGTTGGAGGCGTAGTCGCCGTGCTCGGGGTTGCGCGGCCGCTCCACCGTCGTCGCGGCGGGCAGCAGCGCGACGTCGAGTCCGCGCGTCTCGAATACGGCACGAGCGGCTGAGAGAACGGTGTCAGCAAGGTTGGCGGGAGTCACTCAGCCATGCTATCGGGGGTAGACTTCGGCGTTCGGCGGCCACCCGAGCCCCGCCCCTTCCCGTTTTGACGAATCGACGAGGCACGATGAGCATGAGCACCCCGGGGCCCGAACGGGTCCCGTCCACCGTCAAGGTCGGCAAGACCACCGGTCAGGGCAAGCCCCCCACCGGCGGCTCCGGCGCCAACAAGCCCGGCGGGACCCGCCCCACCGGCAAGGGCGGCGGTAAGGGCGGCAAGGGTCGCAAGCCGGTCACGCCGGTCAAGGTCGCCGGCGGACGCAACTGGGGCCCGATCGCCGTCGCCGGCCTCGTGGTGGTCATCGCGGTGGGCATCATCGGCTGGGGCGTCTACGCCTCGGTGAAGACCGACAAGCAGAACGCCGTGCCGTGGGAGGAGCGGGCCAACGCCATCGCCGGCCTGGTCAACTACCGCGAGTCGAACCCCGACCTGGTCAAGGGCAGCCAGCACAAGAGCGGCACCCTCACCTACGAGCAGTCCCCGCCGGTCGCCGGTGAGCACAACCCGACCTGGGAGAACTGCAACGGCGTCGTCTACACCGAGCAGATCCCCAACGAGCACGCGGTGCACAGCCTCGAGCACGGCACCGTGTGGCTCGCCTACCGCCCGGACCTGCCGGCCGACCAGGTCGCCACGCTCGCCGCCAAGGTCGAGGGCAAAGAGAAGGCCATGATGAGCCCGTTCCCCGGTCTCACCAACGCCGTCTCCCTCCAGGCCTGGGGCTACCAGCTCAAGGTCGACACGGTGGACGACCCGCGGATCGACGAGTTCATCAAGGCGCTGCGGGTCAACGCCTCGATCGAGGGCCCGACCGCGCTCTGCGACCGCGGCGTCTCCGTCACCGGCGCCACCCCGCAAGGCTGATCCGTGCCCGACCCCGTCGCCGCGGACGACCCCGCTCCCACGCCGTCCCGGTTCAGCTACTGGATTCCGGTGGCGCTGGTGGTGGGGCTCGTCCTCGGCGTCGCCATCGGCTTCCTGGTGCCCCGCGGTGACGCTCTGCCCGCCGACGATTCCGCCGAGGCCGGCTTCGCCCGCGACATGACGACCCACCACACGCAGGCGGTCGAGATGGGGCTCATTGCGTACGCGCAGGCCTCCGACCCCGAAGTGCGGACCATGGGTGTCGACATCGCCCTAAACCAGCAGGGCCAGATCGGCATGATGCAGGCCTGGCTCCGCGAGTGGAACCTCCAGCCCACAGGCGACCAGCCCGCCATGGCCTGGATGCCGGACGGCGCGGACAGCGTGGTCAACGGCCTGATGCCAGGCATGGCCACCCCCGAGGAGATGACGAAGCTCCGCGAGTCGAAAGGCATCGAGGGCGACCGCCTCTTCCTCCAGATGATGATCAAGCACCACCTGGGCGGCGTGCACATGGCCCAGGAGGTCGTCGGAGTCTCCAAGGACGAAGAGGTCGTCGAAGCCGCACAGCTGACCATCAACAGCCAGCAGCGCGAGATGACCGACATGAAAGCCCTTCAGGAGAAGCTCGGCGCAGCCTCCTGACCAGCAGCAATCGACGGGCCGCCGGGGCTTTCCGGCGGCCCGTCCGTTTTCGGCGATACCGGTTGGCCGGGGCGCAGGAGGCCCTGCTAGGCTCATCATCACTGAGCCCCCGTAGCTCAGGGGATAGAGCGTCGCCCTCCGGAGGCGAAAGCGCAGGTTCGAATCCTGCCGGGGGCACGATCGACGGGTGATCCCTGTCCGCGGGAAGCGCGGACCTGGGTCGCTCGTTTTCATTTCTCCTGGGGGCCCGAGGCCCCAGACCCCGCGTTACGAATTCTCGCGGTGGCTGCCTCAGTCTCGCCACGCGACCGCACGCGGCCACGGTCTCAGCACCACCACGGACCACACGCGACCACGGTCTCAGCACCACCACACGAGCACACGCGACCACGACCTCAGCACCACGCAAGCAGACACGGCCACGGTCTCAGCACCACCACGGACCACACGCGACCACGACCTCAGCACCACGCAAGCAGAAACGGCCACGGTCTCAGCACCACCACGCGAGCACACGCGGCCACGGCCTCGGCACCGCCACGGACCCACACCCGACCACGTGTCTCAGCACCATCACGCGAGCACGCACGGCCACGACCTCAGCACCACCACGCAAGCAGACACGGCCACGGTCTCAGCACCAACACGTGAGCACACGCGGCCATGGTCTCAGCGCCACCACGCGAGTACACGTGGTGGGTCCCGGATGGTTGGCTGCATCCGTGCTATTCGATTTTGGGATGGCTGTCTTGGACGGTCGCGGTCGGTCTCGCCTGCGTGACTGCTGCACGTCAGGCTCGCTTGAATCGGGGTAAAGCACTCGAAGGCTGACAGCCCGTTCTCGATCTTGTTGAGTTCGGGCACACCTGTCTCGCGCTCGAGTCTCGCCGTTTGTGAAGCGACATTGCAGGTCAGGGCCGCGGCCGAAGTGAATCTTGCATTCGCCCTGGTCAGCGTCATCCCCAACGAACTCCGCAAGATCACCGCGAGGCAAGATCACCGCGAGGTCTCATGACCTTGGGTGGCCGTTCCGGAGGCGGTGCCGGGAGCGGGCCGCCGAGGGCGGGTCCGCCAGTCGCAGCGGTGGTCAGCGCACACGTTTGCCTGGGCGCAGCGGTGGTCAGCGCACACGTTCGCCGATCGGGTGCGCCTGCTTCGCTCTGACGGGGATGGACGCACACGTTGTGCCGTCCGTGTGCGCCCGTCGTCGTCCCGGCGAGGGTGAAATCGCACGTTGCCGCATTGTGTGCGCTGGTCGTCGCACGCCGGCCGAACACCGCCGACCGCGTCTGGCCGCCCGCCGGCGACCACTCCGGACCAAGCGCCGCCGACCGCGCCTCGCAGAACCGACGACCGCGCCTCGCGGAAGGCCGACCACCGCGCCTCGCGGAAGGCCGGCGACCGCGTGTGTGGCGGAAGGCCGGCGACCAAGGCCTGCGACGACGGACACCGGTGCGCCGTCACCCAAACGATCCCCGAAATGGCGGAACTCGAGTACCGCGGAACTCCACAAGTCTTCCGGGGCGCCTCGCGCCTGCCCGGGGCGGGGAAAACGGCTGTGGGCAGGCGTCATCGCACCCTTACGCCCCGCGAGATCGGGCGAGCCTCGCGTCATGGCCACAGTCACCTGCAGCGTCGCACGGGTTGGGCTTTGTTTTCTATCCAGATCGACGGGGCGTCGCTGGGACGGGGACGGGCGCGCACGCGAGGCTGTGCCGTTGTGCTTCGGTCACGTCTGCTGGAGTGCGGCGATCGGCTACTGGTCGGGGCGCACTCCGTGGTCGGCTCGGATGATTCGGGACAGGTAGGACTCGCTGCCACCGAAGCCGGATGGGAGCTGGTGCCGCAACTTGTGCACGAACGCCCCCTCGGTGATCGTCTGGAACATCTCCTGGTCGTACGGCCGGAGCAGCACCGTCTGGAGCGCATGCGGTGGTGTCGCGTTGAGTCGTAGGCCGGCGTCCCATTCGGTGCGGAATCGGTCGTCCAGGCGGTGCAGCATCTCGAAGATGTGGTGGTGCAGGAGCACGTCGACGATTTCGCCGCGCTTCTCCCACCACAGGAACGACGCGGCCCGCCACAGGTGCATGACGTAGCTGTCGGGGCGGCTCGCCAGGAACCAGTTGACCAGGTACGGGCCGGTGTAGGTGAAGGCGAACACGCTGCCCTTGGCCAGCGCCCGGTCGATGTGCGGCCGCAGTGGCTCGGTGACCAGGCAGGTGGCGTCGACCCAGATGCCGCCGAACTTCTCCAGCAGCAGCATCCGCAGCAGGTCGGAGAAGTGGTAGTGGTCGCCTTCCAGGGCGGCCGCCAGGTCCTCCGGCACGTCGGTGTAGGCGCCGATGTTCGCCAGGGACAGCTCGTGCACCCGGGAGTCCGGGTTGTTGGCCCGTAACGCTGCCAGGCAGGCTTTCACCACCGGCGGCGCGGCGTCGAAGCCCTGCGCCCAGTAGACGAAGATCGGCTGGTCGAACGTGCTGTCCACCGGGCGGGCCAGGCGGTGCTCGGCCTGCACCCGGATCTGGGCCAGGTTCTCGGCGAGGAAGATGCCGACTTCCCGGCGGGCGCCGAAGGACGTGACGTCGGAGTCGAGCAGGGCCGCGCCGTCGAACGGCAGTTTCGTGTCGTGGGCCAGGGCGGCGGCTGAGGCCTGACGGCTGTCGTCCCGGCGTTTGAGTTTGTCGTAGGCCAGGGCCAGCGCGTAGCCGCGTTCGAAGGCTTCCGGGCGTTTCGCCACTGCGCCGCGCAGGAGTTGTTCGGCGGCGGCCCAGCGTTCCTCGGCGAGCGCCAGCCGGCCCAGTTCCCAGGCCGCCTCACCGGCCGGGTCGCCGGCCTTCACGACCTGCCGCAGCGCGCCGACGGCGGCCGCGGTGTCACCGAGCGCAAGCGCGAGCCGCGCCCCGGCCAGGAGATCCCCGGCCACCATCGCGCCCAGCGCCACAGCCTCCTCCGGCGTCTCCGGAACGAACGACCCGGCGCCGGCGGCGGCGAGGGTTCGGCGGGAGGCGGACGCGTCGGGCTCGCCCGTCCATTCGTAGGTGTAGGTCGCGTCAGAAGGTGTGGACCCGTCGAAATGCCGCAGCGGCCGCTCGGTGGCGGTGAGCGCCAAGTCGTACCAGATAGCGTCGCCCGGCCCGGCGCCGAGCCGGATCCGCACCTCGCGGGCCCCGTCCGGAATGGTGAAGGTGACCGCGATCCGGTGGTGGCCGTGCTCGTTGCGGGCCGGCATCGAACGGACCGACGCCGGTTCCTCCAGCGCCCACTCGGCGGCCAGCCGGGGCGGCGGGCCGTCCAGCGGAGCGGCCAGGAAGACCGACACGCTCGCGCTGTAGGTGCCCGCGGGCAGGGCGGTCAGGGCCGGGGTCACGGCGGCGCCGCCCCCGCCGGGCACGGTGACCTTGAGCCCGGTCACGCCGGGCCGGCCCGGCACCTCGACCCGTTCGGCGGAGACCGGCTCGGGCACGTCGACACCTTTCGGCGCGACCCGGAAGCCGGGGTCGGGGGCCAGGTTGAGCACCGACGGCGGGGTGGCGGCGGGCGCGGACTGCGTCGGCGGGGTACGGCGGAGCACCGCCCGGAACCGGGTGAGCCATTCGTCGGGTGCGGTCGCCGTCATCGATGTCCCTTTCGCAGCGTGCCGCCGCAGTTTAGTCGGACATCGGGCGCGGCCCGGCAGTGCGCGTCGGACACCGGGCACGGTCCAGCAGCGCGCGTCGGACATCGCGCACGAGCCGACGGCGCGCGTCGGACATCGGGCACGAGCCGGCAGCGCGTGGACGAACGGCGGCTACAACGGCAGGACCACGCCGGACGGCCGTCCGCTGAGGCAGTTCACGGTCATCCGGTAGCGCGCCAGGTCGGCGGCGAACACCACGTCGACGGTGAGGTCGGGGCCGGGGTAGGCGCGTTCGGTGACGAACCCGGGGCGCGGTTCCCAGGCGAGCAACTCGGCGCCGTCGGTCACGCACTTCGCGTACACCGACCCGCCCGCCGAGTCCAGGCGGGTGCCCTGCGGCACCGACGGCGAGACGGATGGCGAGACGGAAACACTCACGCTCGGTAGCGATTCGGCTTGCGACGGCACCGCCGACTCCGGTCCGCGCGGTGCGGTGCCTGCCGTCGAGACAGCGCTTGCGCTGGCCACCGGGGCCCGCTCGGGCCGGCTGGGCACTCCGGCCGGATGGGTGACACCTGGCGGCTTGCGAGTGACTGAGGGTGATACCCGCGGCGGGGCGGCCACTCCGGGTGATCCGGCCGGGTCGCCGTCTCCGGCGGCGAGCGAGAACGGCACGGCGAGGGCCAGGGCCACCAGGGCGGCCGCGGCGGGCAGCCGGGCCTTCTTCCAATTCTTCGGTACGGCCACCCGCCCCGTGCCGATGCGGAGGCCCGTCCCGCGCGGCCGTGGTGTGAGCGATGTCATGCCCTGGTCCACGGGGCGGACGCCGGCCCCGGATCCCGCCGAGGCTCCGCCTGAAATGCGAGAGCCGCTCGACGCCTCATGTGCGAAATCGGGCGCGAGTGGCCGTACCAGATCAAGGGTTGAAGCCTCGGCCGCGTCGCCCAGAAGGTCGGCCACCTCTGCCGCGTCCGGCCGGATGGCCGGGTCCTTGGCCAGGCATCGGGTGACCAGATCGATGACCTCGTCGGGCACGCCGGTCTGCGCGCCCAGCGGAATGGGTTCCTGGTAGACGTGCGCCCTGAGCATCTGGGTGGTGGTCTCGACGCTCCACGGCTGCGTGCCGGAGAGGAGCCGGTAGAGCAGCACGCCGAGCGCGTAGATGTCGGAGGCGGGTTCGATGGCCCCGCCGGTGAGGCGCTCGGGAGCGAGGTAGGCGGGGGTGCCGAGCAGGGCGTCCTCGGGGGTGGCGGGTCCGGCGACGGCGGCGATGCCGAAGTCGACGACCTTGGCCCCGGCCGGGGTGACCATGATGTTGCCGAGCTTGATGTCGCGGTGCACGAGTCCGTCCTCGTGGGCGACGGCGAGGGCGGTGGCCACCTCGCCGCAGATCCGGAAGACGGTGCGCGGCGGGATCGGCCCGCGGTTGACGCGCTGCTGGAGGGTCGGGCCGTTGACCAGCTCCATCACCACATAGGGGACCGGCAGCCCGTCGTCACCGCACTCGCCGAAGTCGTAGATCTGCGCGATGTTCGGATGCGACAGGGTGGCCGCGGTCCGCGCCTCCTGCAGGATCCGGGCCCGGAACCGGTCGTCACCCGCGTAGCGCCCGGCGAGCACCTTGACCGCGACCGGGCGGTTCAGCACCTCGTCGAGGGCGCGCCAGACGACGGCCATGCCGCCACGGCCGAGTTCGTTCTCCAGCCGGTACCGGCCGCCGAGTTTCCGATCCGCCTCCACTCGACGCAGTTTGCCGAAATGGCGGCGAATTCGCACATCCGAGCACCGCTCGAATGCCATTCATCTTTCACATTCACATTTATTCGGACGGCTCCTGCATCCACCATTCGGTGAATTGCCGCGCCTGGCAGGTGAGGTCCAGGCGCAGCACCCACAGATTGCGGAAACGCCGCCGCGGATAGCTGGTGGACGCCTCGATCACCGACATCTCCTCGGTGACGATGAGCGGATGCCAGGCGAAGCCGATGCTGTGCGGGCGATCCTGCCGGGCCAGCCAGCCGCTGACGATCGCCTCCCGGCCGATCCACGGTTTCGCGTAGGGCGCCGTGAAATAGGCGGCGTCGTCGGCGAACAGCTCACGGATGTCGTGCGGGTCGTTGGACTCCCACGCCTTGCGATACTTCTCCACCCAGGCGGTCACCGCGTCCAGGCTCGTCATCCCCGTCTCCCTCTCCCGGTACCCATCCCACCCTGCCAGCCGGACGCCCGTAGGGTCTCCTCCATGACGGATAGCCGGCGACATCTGCCCGCACCGGCCCGCCCGATCGCGGCCGCGGCCACCGCCGGGGTCGCCGCGGTCCGGGCCGCCGACCATGCCGCGCTGGCCGAGGCGACGGCCGATCTGGCGGCGCTCGACCCGGCCCGGACCGGGCTGGTCCTGGGCACGGCGGTGCGCCTGCTGCTGGAGGACGGGCATCCGGACGGGCTGACCGCCGACGACGTGCGCGCCGCGCTGGCGAGCTGTGTCAGGTCGTGGCCGGAGGCCGATCCGCAGGTGGTGCTCTGGCTGCTGGCCGCCGCGCTGGGGGTGCTCGACGAGGACGGGACGACCCCGCCGAAACCGGACGCGCTGGCCCGCAACGCCGTGGTGCTGCTCACCGACCTGCTGGCCGGCCGGGAGATCGGGCCGTGGTGGACCGCCACGCTCGCCGAGATCGAGCGGGCCCAGCTCAACGATTAAAACTTTGCAGAAACTGCAAGTACGCATCTAACCTCGCGGGGTGGATGCGGACCCGACCATGCCCGGACGCCGGGAGCTGAAGCGCCGGCAGACCCGCCTCGCCCTGATCACGGCCGCCCTCCGGCTGGTCGACGAGCGGGGCGCCGACCGGGTGACCACCGACGAGATCAGCGCGGCCGCCGAGGTGTCGCCGCGCACGTTCTTCAACTACTTCGCCACGAAGGAGGACGCCCTCGTCGGCGACCCCCTGGCCGACTGCGGCGCCCCGGTCCTCCCGGCCGGCCGGCCGCTGCTGGAGGCCCTGCTGGCGGCGCTGGCGCCGGCCTTCGAGCAGATCCAGCGCGACCGTGACCTGTGGCTGCTGCGGATGCGCGTGATCGCCGCCAATCCACAGCTGCTGCCGCTGCTGATCGCCGCCGCATCCGCCGCCGAGCAACGGCTGTCCGCGGCCGTCGCCGCCCACGACGGGCTCGCCCCGGACCACCCCCGCCCGGCTGTCGTCTCAGCGGTGGCGAACGCCGCCGTCCGGGTCGCGCTGATCCGCTGGGCCGAGGCCGGCGACGCCCGTCCGCTGATCGAACACGCCCGGGAAGCCTTCGCCATCCTCCACGATCTGAAAGAAAGCTGATGACAGCAGTAGAACCCGAAACCGCCGAGACCTCCGGCCGGATGTCCCACAAGGAGGTGGTGCAGGCACTGTCCGGCCTGATGCTCGGCATGTTCGTCAGCATCCTGGCCTCCACCGTGGTCGCCAACGCCCTGCCCCGGATCATCGCGGATCTGGACGGCAGCCAGTCCGTCTACACCTGGATCGTCACCACCGAGCTGCTCGCCATGACGGCCACCGTCCCGCTCTGGGGCAAGATGGCCGACCTGTACAGCAAGAAGCTGCTGATCCAGCTCTCCCTGGGCCTGTTCGTGGTCGGCTCGCTGGTCGCCGGCTTCACCCCGAACGTCGAGGTGCTCCTGGTCAGCCGGATCATCCAGGGCGTCGGCGCGGGCGGCATGACCGCGCTCGCGATGATCGTGATGGCCGCGATGATCCCGCCGCGTGAGCTGGGCCGCTACTCGGGCATGTTCGGCGCGGTCTTCGGTGTCGCCACCATCGCCGGCCCACTGATCGGCGGAGTCCTGGTGGACACCACGTGGCTCGGCTGGCGCTGGTGCTTCCTGGTCGGCGTGCCGTTCTCGGTGATCGCGATCGCGCTGCTGCAGAAGACCCTGCACCTGCCGGTGGTCCGCCGCGAGGTCAGCATCGACTGGCTGGGCGCGCTGCTGATCACCGCGGGCGTGAGCACCCTGCTCGTCTGGTCCACGCTGGCCGGTCAGCACTTCGACTGGGCCTCCTGGCAGACCGCGGCGCTGGTCACCGCCGGTGTGGTGATCCTCGCGCTGGCCGTCTGGGCCGAGTCGAAGGCGACCGAGCCGATCATCCCGCTCGGCATCTTCCGGCACCGGACGGTCACCCTGGCCATCGTCGCCAGCGTGCTGGTCGGGGTGGCGATGTTCGGCGGGACCGTCTTCCTGTCCCAGTACTTCCAGATCTCGCTGGGCAAGTCGCCGACCGTGGCCGGGCTGATGGGCCTGCCGATGATCTTCGGCCTGCTCGTCTCCTCCACCGTGGCCGGCGCCCTGATCACCAAGTTCGGGAAGTGGAAGGCGTACCTGGTGGCCGGCTCGATCGTGATGACGGCCGGGATGCTGCTGCTCAGCACCATCGACGCGCACACCGGCGTGCCGGTGATCTCGGCCTACATGGCGGTGCTCGGCGTCGGCGTCGGCCTGCTCATGCAGAACCTGGTCCTGGCCGCGCAGAACGACGTGCCGGCGGCCGAGCTCGGCGCCACCACCTCGGCGCTGACGTTCTTCCGCAGCATGGGCGGCTCGATCGGGGTCAGCGCGCTCGGCGCCGTCCTGACGAACCGGGTCACCACGCTCTTCGCCGACAAGTTCGGCGCCGCCGCCGGAGGCGGCGAGGCGAAGGTCCCCGACCTGGAGACGTTGCCGCCCGAGATCCTTGCGGTGATCAAAGAGATCTACGGTACGGCCACCGCCGACCTGTTCCTCGTCGGCGCCCCGATCGCGTTCCTCGCGGTGATCGCGGTGCTCTTCATCAAGGAGAAGCCGCTGTCCACCCTTTCCGGTGACGAACGGCTCAAGCAGGAATCCGCCCTGCACTGATCGTTCCCCGGGGCCGGTCGATTTCGGTCGGCCGGCCTTCCTCGGACGGGTGAAACAGACCTGACAAAGTCAGGACGGGCGCAGGCCCACCGACGTGCGTGGAGTGGGCGGCTCGGCACATCCGAGCAGGCCGACCAGCCCGGACACCCAGAGCTGCCGGTAGACCGTGGCACTGGGATGGCTGACCACCAGCTTCACGCCGCTCGCGGCGGCCGTGTGGAAGCAGGCGACCAGAATGCCGATCCCGATACTGTCGATCAGCATGACCCGTTGCAGGTCCAGGCAGATCCGACTCGGCGTCATACCGGTCAGGACGTCGTTCACCGCGTCCCGCATGACGTGAGCGTTGTCCAGATCGATCTCGCCACTTGGGGCGATCTCAACGGTGCCGTCGGCCAGCTGGCGGGTCGTGATCGGCAGATACACAGCTGCCCTCTTCCTGGCGTCCCAGCCTTCTGAGCCGACGCCGATCCTGCCGCGGGACACGGTGGCGCCGACCGAAGAAGTGGGGTCGTGCGCTGAGCGGCGTTCGCTGAGGACGCCGACCGGGAACCCGCGTTCCTACAACAATCCGCTGGTCTGCAAGTTACGCCACGTAGGCGCGGAACGCCAGAGTAGTTCATATGGCCGGAATGTGCTGGAACGGTCAGTGCGTGGCGGCCACGTTGACTGTCCACCCACCTGACCGAATACTCACCGTATGCCTTGGAGCGCCAGACGGCATGGTTGACGCCCTGCCGCGCGCCACACCGGCGCCGGACACCGTCTACTTCGACAGCGTCGACGGCGATCGGGCCCGACAGGTCCTGAATCGTTTCTACCCTCAGGTGTCCGCTGACGGAGATCTCAAACTGGGGGTCGAGGTGATCCGACTCGGACCGCTGACGGTCGGCCACCTCACGTTCGCCGCCGGCGCGACCCTGGACTTCCCGGCGCTGGCCGCCTACCACGTCACGCTGCCCACCACCGGGCTGGTGCACGCCTGCCGGGGCGGACAGGAGGTCGTCGCCTCCCCGGCCACCGCGCTCGCCTTCCGGCCCGGTGAGCGGGTCCGGCTGCGCCACGAGCCGAACACCGCGGAACTGGACGTGCGGATCGAGAGCTGGGCGCTGGAGGCGGAGCTGGTCGCGCTGCTCGGCCATCCGATCGACGGCCCGATCGACCTGCCGCCCGCCTTCGACCTCACCGAGGGCCCGGCCCACAGCTGGAGCCGCCTGGTCCGGCTGCTGCGCGACGAGCTCGAACACGAGAGCAGCCTGATCTTCGAGCCGCTGATCGCCGAGCAGCTGTGCAGCAGCGTGCTCAGCGGGCTGCTGCTGAGCGTGCCGCACCGGTACGCCGCCGAACTCGTGGCGCCGCCCGTCCCCGGACCGCCCCGGCCCATCCGCCGGGTCCTGGACGCGATCAGCGGCGAGCCGGAACGCGCGTTCACGGTCGGCGAGCTGGCGGGCATCGCCGGGACGAGCATCCGCTCGCTCCAGTCCGGGTTCCGCCGGCACATCGGGTGCGCGCCCATGACGTACCTGCAACAGGTCCGGCTCACCCGGGCCCACGAGACGCTCCGCACCGGCGACCCGGCCATGATCACGGTGGCCGACGTGGCGCACCGATGGGGGTTCGCACACCTCGGCCGGTTCGCGTCGGCCTATCGCAAACGCTTCGGAGAGTCACCGTCGGAGACCCTGCGGACGACCACCTGAACGGGTGTCACTCGCCCGGGTCACCACAACGCCGCGGCTGCGCCACACCGTCGGACTGCCGGTCCGCTCCCGGCGCCCCGAACAGGTGGCCGCGCGGTGGAACCCAGTCACGCCAGGCCGCCAGCCGTGGCGGAACCGTGGCCATCTCGCCGTCTCCGGGAGCGCATTGCCGGCGCAGGTACGCCACCACGCGCTCGGCTGCCGCCCCGCCGTTCTCGGCCAGGCTCCGTAGCACCCGGGGGTCGGCCGGCGTCTCTTCCCGCAGCAGGGCGGCCAGACTGGCCAGCGCCTGCACGGCTTCGGAGGCGTCTCGCTCGGCATCCCACAGGCCGGTCACGCCCGCGCTCCCCCGCGACGGGCCGGAACGTCCATACCTCTGGCTGTGCGGTCGGTCATGCAGTGCATCCCCTCACCCCGACACGTACCCGATGGCGTCGCGGGCCCGCGAACGCCACCGCCGGGCGATTCGGCCCCCGGTGCACGTGACAAGGCGAAAATGTATTCGGCTCGCTACTTTGCGTCCATCCGTAACGCGCAGGTTCTGTCCAGTTAGCGCTCAGTTCGGCCAGGGTCAGATCAATACCCCCATTACGCCGCGTGGTTTTCCAGTGAGGATCTAAACGGTGACCGTCGCGCCTTCGGTGAGGGAACGCTCGGCGGCGACCAGGATCGCGGTCACCTCGGCGCCGAAACGCACGTCGACGGCCGACGACGGTCCCCCGGCGGCCGCGGCGAGCAACTGGTCGACGGCCCGGCCCAGCGCGTCGGCGGGCTCCCACCGGCCGCGCGGCACCTCACGGACCCCGGCGTCCCCGGCGAAGACCGCCTCCTCCCGGGCCGCCGCGGGCGGCGCGTCCACCGCCAGCGTGAACCGGCTGACCGCCCCACTCACGTGCTTGAGCAGCACGAACGTCAGATCACGCGGCCCAGCCACGGCAGTGACCTCGGCCACCGGACCGAGCACCGGCAGCACCACGGCGAGCGCGTGCGGGCCGACATCCCAGAGGCCACCGCGCTCGCGCCGCCACGGCGACGCGCCGAACGGGTTGTCCGGCACGAAGATCGAGCCGAGGTGGTCGATCCGGGCCTCGGCCCAGCCGCCGGTCGCCGCCGCCTCGGTCAGGAAACCGTCCAGTTCGGGCGTGAACCGGCGGGTGAAGAAGACCACCGAAGCCACCTCACCCGCCGCGTCGGCCAGGGCTTCGGCATCTTCGGTACGCAACGCGACCGGCTTGTCCAGCAGGAGGTGCCGTCCGGCCCGGGCCGCCCGCAGCGCGAGTGGCGCCTGCACGTCCGGCGGGAGCGCGATCGCGACCGCGTCGACGTCGGCGATCAGCGCGTCGGCGTCACGGTAGGCCGGAACCCCGTAACGGCCGGCCAGATCGGCCGTCTTCTGCGGATCTCGCCCCCAGACGCCGGCGAACTCGACGCCGGAATGTGCGGCCAGCCCCGGCGCATGCGCCAGTTGAGCCCATGGTCCCGTACCGAATAGTCCGAAGCGCACCGGTTAGCCCCGCCCTCGCGTTCTTGATCTCCCGGGCCGGAAGTTACCAGGCCGGAAGGGCCTCAGTAACCTGGCCGGGTGAACGGAGCCCTGTCGACGGCGACAATCGTCGCCGCCCTCGCCCTGGCGGCCTGGTATCTGATTCGGACGGCCCTGGACCGGGCGCCGACCCGCATCGACATGATCGCCGGCGCCGCGCTGACCGTGCTGACCACGATCCTCGTCATCGTCGCGGTGGCCGGCCTCTTCGGCGACAAGCAACCCTCCGACATCGGCACGTTCGCCGGCTATCTGGTCACCACGATCGGGCTGATCCCGACCGGGATGATCCTGGCCAAGATGGAGCCGACCCGCTGGGGCAACCTGACCCTCGGGATCGCCTGCCTGATCCTGCCCGTCCTCGTGCTGCGCCTGCAGCAGATCGCGTCGGTGACCGGTGTCTGAGAAAACCACAGTCCGTCCGGCCGACGCCGCTCTCGGCTCCGGCGCCGGCCGTGTCCTGCTGCTCGTCTACGGCGTCTTCGCGCTGTCCGCGAGCGCCCGCGCCCTGGTGCAGATCACCACGCACTTCTCCGAGGCGCCGCTCGCGTACCTGCTGTCCGCCTTCGCCGGCCTGGTCTACATCGCCGCCACCGTGGGCCTGGCCCGGGGCGGCCCCGCCGGTCGCCGGATCGCCCTGATCAGCTGCTCGATCGAGCTGATCGGCGTGCTGGCGATCGGCACGCTCAGCGTCGTGGACGCGGTGGCCTTCCCGGACGACACGGTCTGGTCGCACTTCGGCAGCGGTTACGGCTACGTGCCGCTCGTCCTGCCGTTCGTCGGCCTGTGGTGGATCTGGCGGCACAGAGTCTGATTGCTCCGCTTCGCTCCGCCGCAAACGCCGGTCAGCTGATCACGTGGGGCAGGAAGTTGCAGGTGTTGGTGGTGACCAGGCCGGCTGTGCCGATGCCCTCGCGGATGCCCATGCCGGCCGGTTCGCCGTCGATCAGCCACGCGCCGATCACCGGGTGGACCGGTCCCTCCAGGCCGTCGAAGGTGGGCAGCTCGCACAGCTCCTGGACGACGTAGCGGCCGTCCGAGCCGTACTCGGAGGGCACGTCGGTCACCGGGACGCCGTCACGGACCAGCGTGACCGAGCCGCCCTCGCGGCCCCACACCGGCTTCTTCGCGTAGGACGTCAGTTTCGCCGCCCCGGACGACTCGGCGAAGTAGGCGGGCAGCAGGTATCTCCCGCGCTCGGGGTCGTCGCCGAAGAGCTTCCACAGCACCGGCAGCAGCGCCTTGTTGCCGAGCAGCGCCGCCTTGTAGGGCGGCTCCATCCAGACGGTGCCGCGTTTCTGCGGGTCGGCCATGTTCCGGAAGAAGGCCTTGCCGCCCTCCTCGTGCCAGAACCACTCCCACGGGTAGAGCATGAAGATCACGTCGATCGGCTCGGCACGGTGTTCCTGACCCGGCGCCGGGACGAAGAGGACCCGGTCCCCGGCGACGTCCCAGCCGATCTGGCTCATCGCGATCAGCTCGACCGGGAACCCGGCCTCCTCAGCGGTGGCCATCAGGTACGCGACGTTCATCCGGTCCTCACCAGAGGTCTCGGACGTCTCGTACGCGAAGAAGATCTTGGGTTTCTCCGGCAGCCAGGGCCGTGCCTCGCGGAGCTTGCCGATGTTGCGGCGCCAGGCGCCCGGATCACCCGGCTCGCCCGGAGTGGCCTCCCAGCCGACGAGGCGCTCGTGGATCGAGTTCCACTGGCGCCACTCGTGCCCGGCCACCCCGGTCTGGTCCATCCAGTGCCACTGGATGACCGCGGCCTCGATCAGTGAGGTGGGGGTCTGCGCGTTGAACTCGAGCAGCCGCGGGACGGTGCCGGCCCCGTTGTACCAGAGGTCGAACCGCCCGTAGACGGTCGGCGAATAGTCGGGCGTCTGCATCGGCAGCCGGCCGTCCGGGTCCTTGTCCTGGTGGGTCCACGTCTCGGCGTCGCCGTCGAACCAGGTGCGCAGGATCTGCTCGTGCGTGTACTCGGGGATCCCGATGCGGGTCAGGAAACACGACTCGGCGGTGCAGATCGAGGCGAAGAAGCCCTGCTTACGACCTTCGACGGTACGCCGTGGGCACTGCCCGGCCATCCAGTCGCCGGCTTCCAGGCACATCGCGTAGAGAGTCGTCGAAGCGGTCTCCAGCTCCTCGATCTCGGCAGCCGTGAAGTCGTAGTACGGCCCCTCCTGCCAGTACGAATACGTCGTCCCGTCGGGCAGGACGTCGTCGTTGTAGGTCAGGCCGAGGCTGTAGTTGGTGAGCCGCCACCCGTCACGCACCGGCCCGTACGGAATCCGCCGCAAACGTCAGCCCCCCGACGACGATCCGCTGCCGCCCTTGCCCACGACGCTCGTCTTCACCGTGCCGTTGCTGATCTTCCCGCTGGACGGTAGACCGAACTTCGACCGGGACGCCGCGTCGTTGTAGGCGAATTTGGTGCCGCCGGCGGGCAGCTTGGAGCCGACCGGGTAACCCGACCGGTACCCCGACGAGTGCCAGATGAAGAAGCCACCGCCACCGCCGCCGCCACCGTCGTCGTCACAGAGGTCCTCGTCGACGATCGTCCCGTCGGCGTCGGCACAGTAGAAACCCTCGTCCACATATTCGTCGCTGTCGCACGCGGCCAGGCCACCCGCTGCCAGCAGCAGGAACGTGCTGGTGAGCGACACGGTCCGGGAACTCATGCGTCGGTTCATGATTTCTTTGTAACTCTTCTCAGCAAGTTGCCAGTAACCATTAACCTGTCAGTCCCTCGGCCCGCCCGCGACATATACGACCTGTCCGGAAACGAACCCGGCGCCTTCGCTCACGAGGAACGACACAGTATTGGCGACGTCCTCGGGGCGGCCGGCCCGAGCGACCGGAATCTGACTCACCGTCGCCTTCTCGAAGTCGTCGAAGTCGACCCCGATGCGCGCCGCGGTCGCCCGGGTCATGTCGGTCACGATGAAGCCCGGCGCGACCGCGTTCGCCGTGATGCCGAACTTGCCGAGCTCGATGGCGAGCGTCTTGGTGAAGCCCTGGAGGCCGGCCTTGGCGGCGGCGTAGTTCGCCTGGCCCCGGTTGCCCAGCGCGGACGTGCTGGACAGGCTGACGATCCGGCCGTACTTCGCGGCGACCATGTGCTCCTGGACGGCCTTGCTGAACAGGAAGGCGCCCCGCAGGTGGACGGCCATCACGGTGTCCCAGTCGTCCTCGGACATCTTGAAGAGCAGGTTGTCGCGCAGCACCCCGGCGTTGTTGACCAGCACGGTCGGGGCGCCGAGCTCGGCCACGGTCCGCTCGACGGCCGCCCGCACCTGATCTTTGTCGGCCACGTCCGCGCCGATCGCGATGGCCGAGCCGCCCGCCGCGACGATCGCGTCGACGGTCTCGGCGCCGGACTTCTCGTCGAGGTCGACGACCGCGACCGCCAGGCCGTCGGCGGCGAGCTTACGGGCGATCGCCGCGCCGATGCCGCGCGCGGCTCCGGTCACGACAGCGACACGAGGTACGGACTGCGACATTGCGGCCTCCGGATAGTGATCCACGCTGCTGGAAGCCGATGCTAAACCTGGTCAGGCGGTTCTGCGCATCCGGATCCACCGGTATCCGTACCCGGCGACGCGGATCTTGTCGAATTCGCCCGGCTCCGGGTACTCCTGGTCGGCCAGCACGTCGTTCGGGTACTCGGCCTCGGCGGCCAGGCTGCTCAGATCGACCGCACCCGCCTCGGTACCCAGATTGTGCACGAACAGCATGGTTCCGGTGTCGGCGTCGGCACGATGCACCAGGATGCCCCTCGGGGCGGGCACGTCGACGTGGGTGCAGGAGCCGCTGCCGATCTCGGGCGCCTCGCGGAGGGTACGGATCATCCGCTCGAACCAGGACAGCAGCGACTTCGGATCGTGCCGCTGGAGGGTGGCGTTGAGCGTCTCGTAGCCGAAGTCGCCGCCCGAGATCACCGGCCGGATCACCTGTTTCGGATCCGCGCTGGAGAATCCGCCGTTCGGCAGGTTGTTCCACTGCATCGGGGTACGGATGGCGTAGCGCCCGTCCAGGTCCAGGTTCTCGCCCATGCCGATCTCCTCGCCGTACCGCAGCACCGGCGTGCCACGGAGGCTGAACTGGAGCGCGTACGCCAGCTCGATCCGCCGGCGGTCGTTGCCGAGCATCGGGGCCAGGCGACGGCGGATGCCCCGGCCGTACAACTGCATGTTCTCGTCCGGCCCGAACCGGTCGAGGACGTCCTTGCGCTGCTCGGCGGTGAGCCGGGACAGGTCGATCTCGTCGTGGTTGCGCAGGAAGGTGGCCCACTGGCCGCCGTCCGGCAGTTTCGGCGAGTCCCGCAGCGCGTCGATGATCGGCTCGGTGTCCTGCCGGGCCAGGCCGAGCACCAGCCGCGCGTTGAGCATGAAGTCGAACAGCATGTGGATGCGGTTGCTGGACCCGCCCTCGTCGCCGAAGTAGGTCACCAGCTTGTCCGGTTCCACGTTGGCCTCGGCCAGCAGGACCGCGTCGCCCTTGCGCCACTGCACGTGCTGGCGCAGCTCACTGAGGAACCCGAAGTCCATCGGCGCGGTCGGGCTGCCCGGCTCGGTCTCCTCGATGATGAACGGCACCGCGTCCATCCGGAACCCGGACACCCCCAGTTGCAGCCAGAACGCGCAGATCTTCTTGATCTCGGCCCGCACCTCGGGGTTCGTGATGTTCAGGTCCGGCTGGAACTTGTAGAACCGGTGGTAGTACCAGAGTTTCGCCGTCCGGTCGTAGGACCAGGTCTCGGCCTGCTCCCCGGGAAAGACCATGCCCTGGTTGCGGTCGGCCGGCGCCGTCTCGCTCCAGACGAACCAGTCACGGTACGGCGAGTCCGGCGACGATCGTGCCGACTGGAACCACGGGTGCTGGTCGGACACGTGGTTGACCACGAGGTCGATGATCACTTTGATGCCCCGGTTGGCGGCCTGGTGCAACAGTTCGGCGAAGTCGCCCAGGGTGCCGAACCGGGGGTCCACATTGTAGAAATCGGTCACGTCGTAGCCGTCGTCCGCACCCGGCGACGGGTGGATCGGGTTGAGCCACAGGCAGTTGATCCCGAGCCGGGACAGGTAGTCCAGCCGCCCGATCAGGCCACGGATGTCACCGCAGCCGTCACCGTCGGAATCGGCGAACGAGTCGATGTCGAGGCAGTAGACGACGGCCTTGGAATACCACCGGTCACTCATGCGCCCTTACATGTCCGTGCCATCTGCCGGTCAAACGCTCCCGGACGGCCAGCACGAGCAGCCCACCGGCGAGGACCACCACCGGCGCCAGCAGCACCACCACGATCCGGCTCAGCACGTCCGCGCCACCCAGATCACCGAGGGCGGCGACAGTCAACAGCCCTGACAGGTCCGGGAAGGCATATGCGGCGGTCAGCGCGGCGGCCGACAGAACCGCGGTCCGGCCGCGCACCCGCGGGCCGGCGGTCCACGCCGCCACGGTCAGGACGAGGAGCGGCACCCAATCCTGAATCACCTCCACCGGCTGGAAGAACAGCCCGTCGAACCGCTCGTCGAACCAGAAGTCGTCCAGAGCCGGGGCTCGGGTCAAGGCCGCCAGCACCGCCCCGATCGAGGCCAGCGCAATGCCGCGGACACCCAGCACGGGACGAACCCACCTCCCGGAAACCGCCACGGCGAACAGAGCGGTGATCATGATCGCCGTCGGGAACCCCCAATCCAGCCACAAGCCGCCGGACGGGAACGACGACGACCACAGCACCACCACGATCGCCTGGACCAGGACTCCGGCCACCGCGAGCGCGACAGTGGCGCGGCGCAGGCCCAGCACCGCGGCGACCACGACCAGCGGCCAGATCACAGCGCGCAGAGCCGGGTCGAGGAGCATCAACCCCTCCACGCCGTGCAACCGCAGCGGATCGCCCTCGGCCCACAGGGTGAGGCCGGCGATCAAGCGGTTGATCGCGGCGCCGGCCATCAGCAGCGCGGCGAACAGGGCGGTCGCTCCGGCGGCGTCTCGCCACCCCGTACCCCTCTGGGTGTGGAAGGCCTGGCCGAAGCGGGCGGTGAGGCCCGCGCGGACCAGGTCGATCGCATCGGCCGGGGAGGGGAAGCGGCGGCCGGGCTCGGCGCCGGACATCAGGACGCCGATCATCTCCTCCTCGTAGGCGGCCCGGTGGCCGGCCGGATAGATCCGCATCAGGCGGCGGTATCGAATCTCCAGGCTGGTCACGTGGTAGCTCCCCCTAGTCGGGTCTGACGGGCGTGCAGGCGGCGCTCGGCGATGGTCGCCTGTGCGCGCAGGCGTGCGGTCTCGGTGGCCAGGCTCTGCTCGCCGGCCCCCGTGAGCCGGTAGTAGCGCCGCAGCCGGGACTGCACCACCTCCTCGCGGTCGACCTCGATCAGGCCCTCGGCGCGCAGCCGGTCGAGGGCGGCGTAGAGGGTGCCGGCCCGCAGCCGCACCCGCCCGCCGGTCATGCCGGCCACGTCCTCGATCACGGCATAGCCGTGCCGGGGCTCCTCGGCCAGAGCGGTGAGCACGAGGAACGTCGGCTCCCGCATCGGCGTCTCAGTCATGGCGAAAGCATATACCGATCATCGGCATATACGGGAGGGGTTCGACCGTCCGCTCACGGGTAACTCTCAGAAATCGCCTGCACAGTGGGTGGGGACTGAACGGCGACATTTCGAAAGGCGGGCGCATGGCCGACGGCGATCTCAGCAATCTCGGTGGACTGACCGGCTGGGTGGCCTCGGTGATCGACTCGCTCGGTGAGGTCGGCGTCGGGTTGCTGGTCGCGCTGGAAAATCTGATTCCGCCGATTCCCAGTGAGATCGTGCTCTCCATGGCCGGCTATCTGGCCAGCGAGGGCCGGGTCAACCTGGTGCTGGTCTGGATCACCGCGACGCTCGGCGCGCTCGGTGGCGCGGTCGCCCTCTACTGGCTGGGCCGCGGGCTCGGCGAGGAGCGGCTGAAGCATTGGCTCGACCGCATCCCGCTCGTCGACCCCGACGACCTGAACAAGGCCGACAGGTGGTTCGAGAAACACGAGCGGGCCGCGGTGCTCTTCGGGCGCTGTGCGCCGGTGGTGCGCAGCCTGGTCTCCATCCCGGCGGGCGCCAACCACATGCCGATGGGCCAGTTCATGCTCTACACGACGATCGGCAGCGGCTTCTGGAACGCCCTGTTCATCGGCGGCGGCTACGCGCTCGGCTCCCGCTGGGAGGACCTGGAGAAGTACGCCCAGTGGTTCGACTACGCGATCTGGGCGTTCTTCGCGATCGCGATCGGGTCCTGGGTGACCAAGAAGGTGCGCAAGCGGCGGCAGCGCGCCGCCGCCCGCGCACGCTGACTCACTTGCGGAACTGGATCCAGTTGACGTTCACGAAATCGGCCGGCTGGCCGCTGGTGAAGGTCAGGTAGACGGTGTGCGAGCCGGTCACGTTCGACACGTTGGCGGGGACCGAGGTCCACGTCTGCCAGCCGCCGGTGCTGGCGAGGGCGAAACTGCCGATCGGGGCGTTGCTGCGGCTGTCCAGGCGCACCTCGATCAGGCCGCTGATCGCGGTGCCCGCACCGGACGCGACCCGGCCCACGAAGTCCTTCACCCCACCGGTCCCGAAGTTGACGTTGTTGAACTGGAGCCAGTCGCCGTTCGCGATGTAGCTGACGTTCTGGCCGCCCTCGGAACAGGTCTCCAGCTGCACCCCGGCGGAGCTGTTGTACGACTCGGCCTCGATCCGGGAGTACGCGTCCCGGCTGGTCCCGCCGGTCGCGGTCGGGGTCGGGCTGGTCGGCGTGGTGCCACCGCTGGACTGGTACACGGCCACGTAGTCGATCACCATCGGCACGCCGGACTGGGTGGCCGCGGTCGGGCCGCCGCCGAACGCCGCCGGGAACCCGCCGCCGATCGCCACGTTGAGGATCATGAAGAACCCGTGGTGCAGGGCGTTGGTCCAGGTGGTGCTGTCGACCGAGTTCGAGGTGAGCGTGAAGTAGTTGTTCCCGTCCAGGTAGAAGCGCAGCTGCTCGGGCGAGACGCTGCGGTCGTACTCGGTGGCGTAGGTGTGGAAGGCGCCGAGGCAGCCGCTGCAGGCCCGCTCGCCACTGGTCAGGCCGGTGGTCTCGTTGCACGGGCCGCCCGGGTTGCTGCCACAGTGCAGGGCCGAGAAGACGCTGGACCGGCCGTTGATGTTCTCCAGGATGTCGATCTCGCCGATGCTGGGCCAGTTCGTCGCGCCGACCGGGCGGGCCGCCGCGCCGAGCGCCCAGAACGCCGGCCAGTACCCGGCCGCAGCCGCGCCGGTCACATTGGGCTGCTGGATGCGGGCCTCCATGCGCATCTTCCCGCCGGCCGGGGCGGCGAAGTCGGTGCGCTGGGTCTCGACCCGGCCGGAGGTCCAGCGGCCGGCCGAGTCCCGGATCGGCTTGATCACCAGGTTGCCGGCGCCGTCCTGGTAGACGTTCGCGGTCGAGTCGGTCATCGTCTCGATCTCGCCGGTGCCCCAGTTGGCGGCGCCGCCGGGATATCCGGTGCCGGTGGAGTAGAGCCAGTTGGACCGGTTGAGGCCGGTGCCCGAGGCGCCGGTGAAGTCGTCACTGAAGACCAGGGACATGCCGGCCGGTGCGGCGGGGACCGCAGCGTCGGCGGTGGCCACGAACGTCACCGAGGCGCCGACGGCGAGTATCGCCGTGGCCACGGCCAGCAGTTTCCGGGGGATTCTCATGGGGGATGCGCCTTTCCTGGGGAGTCGAGAGAGCGCTCTCACAGATTGCACGCTTGTTTCCAGGTGTTGTCAACATGGAAGTACGCCGATCGTTTCCGAAGAGATCAGCTCGGGTAACCCGGTCGCATGGAGACCGCCATCTCGCCCGAACTCGCCGCGAAAGCCGAGCGTGACGACCTTCTCACCCTCGGCGTCGAGGAGGAGTACCTTCTCGTCGACGCGGTCGAGCCACGGGCCGCGGAAGCGGTGGACGCGGTCTTCGCCGAGATGCCCGGCGACCTGCGGGACGGCGTGCAGCACGAGTTCTACCGGACCCAGATCGAGGTGGCCAGCCCGCCGCAGCTCGAACTGGACGGCCTCGCCACGTCACTGCGCCGGCTGCGGTCCGAGGTCGCGGCGGCGGCACGACGGGCCGGCGCCCGGCTCGTCGCGGTCGGCACCGGGCCGGCCACCGGCCACAACGCACGGATCGTCGACGACGAGCGGTACCACCGGATGCGGGCCCGGTTCGGCGACCTCTCCCCCGGCCAGGGCATGTGCGGCACCCACGTGCACGTCAGCATCCCCGACCCGGAGACCGGCGTGCAGGTGCTCAACCACGTGCGCCCCTGGCTGCCGGTGCTCCAGGCGGCCACCGCCAACTCGCCACTGTCCGGCGGGCACGACACCGGGTACGCCAGCTGGCGCTCGATGCTCTGGGAACGCTGGCCGACGGTGGGGCCGACGCCGTACCTGCGCTCGCACGAGCACTACCTGACGCTGATCGGCGACCTCGAAGCGAGTGGCGCGATGCTCGACGAGGGGATGCTCTACTGGTACGCCCGGTTGTCGGCGAACTATCCGACCGTGGAGATCCGGATGGGCGACGTGATGCCCACCGCCGACGACGCGGTCCTGCTGGCCGCGCTGACCCGGGCGCTGGTCGGCACGGTGCTGCACGAGGTCCAGGCCGGGATGGAGGCGCCCGACGTCGAGCACCCGCTGCTGATGGCGGCGCACTGGCGGGCCGCGCACGACGGGCTGGAGGGCCTGAACATCGACATGGCGACCCGCGAGCCGCGCCCGGCGTGGCGGCTGATGCGGCAGCTCTTCGACTACGTGCGCCCGGAACTCGAACGGCACGGCGACCTCGGCACGGCGACCGTCCTGATGGAACGGCTGCGCGACCGGGGCACCGGCGCCGCCCGGCAGCGGGCGTTGCTGGCCCGCGGGGCATCGATAGGCGACGTGGTCGACTGGCTCGCCCGAGCCACGGCCGATGAGCACGCTCCCACGGATTAGGTGACGCCCGAAGCGGCTTCAATCACAAATTGCACTTATCGGCATCACTGCGGGTGAGCAGGGGGTATCGCCCTATGTGATCAGTCGGTGACCTATTCGGTATCGCGCGAGATCTTGCGGCACGGTAGGCATGACGAATGTCGCCGCACGCCCCCCTCTCACCTGCGCCGACGTCCCGCGCGATCAGCCCGGCCACCGGGCGGCACCGAGCACCCGATCCGGTCGCCGACGACACCCCGGCTCCCTCCACGGCGTCCCGGCTCACCAGCCTGCGCGCCGCGATCGTCACCGCCTCCGGCGCGACTATCCCGGCTCCCCGGTCGGCACGGCACCGCGCGGGCGCGTACGAATCGTATGGAACCACCCGGACCGTCGTCCGCCGTGACGAAACCGGCCGCGCCGCCCGCCGCCGCTCGCAGACCAGGCGGTCCTCATCGGACCGTTCCACCGGTGGCGCGCATCGCGCGCCCTCGACGATGCCCGTCGAGGCCTGGGTCGCCGCCGCGAAGAGCCGGCCACAGGTGCTGCTCGGCACCCTGGTCGCCGCCGGCCTGCTGCTCACCGCGGTGCCGACGATCCCGCAGGACGACGGCGGCAGCACCTCGGTGATGACCGCCGCCGCCGAGGCGGTCGGCGTGATCAGCAAACCGGATCGGAAGAAGCCCGCGCCGGATCGCGAGCCGGACCCGGTCGTCGCCGCACCGGCCGCCACCGGCACGGACAAGCCCGAGTCGCCGGATCCACAGTCGACGCCGACCGCCAAGCCCACCGAGGCCGCGCAGCAGGTGGTGGTGCCGGCCGGGGACGGGCCGTTCAACTCGCTGCGCACCACCGGGTCCGACGTGGTGATGCTCAGCTTCGACGACGGGCCCGACCCGGTCGAGACGCCGAAGATTCTGGCGATGCTGGACAAGTACCAGGTGAAGGCAGTGTTCTGCCTGGTCGGCACGCAGGCCCGGCGGCACCCCGACCTGGTCCGCCAGATCGTCGAGGGCGGTCACGTGCTGTGCAACCACACGTGGAACCACGACCTCAAGATCGGCGGCAAGAAGGCGAACCAGATCAAGGCTGATCTGGAACGGACGAACGCGGCCATCCGGGCGGCGGTTCCGGACGCCGAGATCCCCTACTTCCGGGCGCCCGGCGGCAACTTCACCGACCGGCTGGTCAAGACCGCCTACGTCGACGGCATGACCTCGCTCTACTGGGAGGTCGACCCGCGTGACTGGGAGCACCCGGAGGGCGAGACCTCCGCGGAGCACATCAAGCGGGTGATCGCCCAGGTCAAGAAGGAGACCCGGCCGGGCGCGATCGTGTTGTCGCACGACTTCAACCAGCCGGACACCACCGCGGCGTACGAGGAGCTGCTGCCCTGGCTGGTGGCCAACTTCAAGGTTGGCATCCCCGGCGCCGAGACCCCGGAGCCCACCCCGTCGACGCCCACCCCGGACCCGACGCCGTCGGTCACCCCGTCGGCCGAGGCACCGGCGGTCACCCCGAGCGACGCCGCGACGGTGTGACGGACGGCTGGCAGGCCGGGCACCAGTAGAGGTTGCGGCCGGCCAGCTCGTCCCGGGCGATCGGGGTGCCACAGACCAGGCAGGGCTGGCCGGGGCGGCGGTAGACATACACCTCGCCGCCGTGCCGGTCGACCCGCGGCGCCCGCCGCATCGCCTCCGGGGTGTGCTGGGTGTGCACGGTGTCGATCCGGCCGCGCAGCACGCCCTCCTTCATCAGCGACCGCAGATCGTCCCAGATCGCCGCCCAGCGGTCGGGGTCGATCGCGGCGCCGGGCGTCTGCGGCGACAACCCGGCCCGGAACAGCGTCTCGTTGGCGTAGATCAGGCCGCACCCGGCCACGATGGACTGGTCCATCAGCAGGGCGAACAGCGGCTTGGTGCTGGCTCGCACCCGGGCGAACGCGGCGGCCGGGTCGGCGTCGTCACGCAGCGGGTCGGCGCCCAGCCGGGACCGCAGCACGTCGACCGCACCCGGGTCGAGGACCTCGCAGGCGGTCGGGCCACGCAGCTCCAGCCAGTGACCGGAACCGGTCAGGACCATCCGGACCTGGCCCACCGGCGCCGGGGCGGGCAGCTGCCCGTCGGCGAACTTGCCGTAGAGGCCGAGGTGCACGTGCAGGGTGTGCTCGCCCTCGTAGTGGTGGAGCAGATGCTTGCCGTACGCCTCGGTGTCGAGGAGCCTGCGCCCGTCGATCAGGGCGGCGCCGGCGGCGAAGCGGCCCTGGGGGCTGCCCGCGGTGACCGGATGCCCGGCGAAGAGCTCACGATGGCGGATCGCGAGGCGGTGAATGGTATGTCCCTCCGGCACGCACCAAAGGTAGCCGGGCATTATGCCGTGAGCGGATTCGCCCTGAGGCGAATCGCTGGGATCCGCGGCCCGGCTGGGAGAAAGTGTTCCCATGAGCATTGAGACGACTATGCGGGGCGGCGGCGCGTCCTTCGACGACCAGGTGTTCGACCGGCTGCTCCGGGAGCGGATCATCTTCCTCGGCAGCGAGGTCAACGACGAGGTGACCAACCGGATCTGCGCGCAGATGCTCCTGCTCGCCTCCGAGGACTCCGAGCGCGACATCGCTCTCTACATCAACTCTCCGGGTGGCTCGATCAGCGCCGGCATGGCGGTGTACGACACCATGCAGTACATCAAGAACGACGTGGCCACCATCGCGATGGGCATGGCCGCGTCGATGGGCCAGTTCCTCCTCTGCGCCGGCACCCCCGGTAAGCGGTACGCGCTGCCGCACGCCCGGGTGATGATGCACCAGCTCTCCGGCGGCATCGGCGGCACCGCGGCCGACATCGCCATCCAGGCCGAGAGCATGCTGCACATCAAGCAGGTGATGAACGAGCGGATCGCCTTCCACTCCGGGCACACCCCGGAGGAGATCGAGCGTGACTCCGACCGTGACCGCTGGTTCACCGCCCAGCAGGCCAAGGACTACGGTCTGGTCGACCACGTGATCGCCAAGGCCACCGATGTGAACGCGGTGAATTCGCTGGTCTGACCCGTTCTCGAAAGGGCACGTCCCCCTCGGGGGCGTGCCCTTCGTGTCGTTTCCGGGCGGTGGGGGTATGTACCTCGGTCAAACCTGACGAGTCAAACCTGCCAAGGAGGTTCAGACGTGAGGCTCCCTACCTTCCCCCGCCAGACGACCGTCGACGACGCGGACACCGAGCGGACCCCGGTGGCGCCGCGGCGCGACGAACCGACCACCGCCACCCTCACCCCGGTCCGCCCGGACACCACTGTCGCTCCCCCGCCGGCCCGTCCGCAGACGTTCCGGCCCGCTCCCGTCTCGGAGACCCAGCGGGCCAAGGCCGTCTCTGAGCCGGTCGCCGTTCCCGAGCCTTCCGCGCCGCCCGCTCCGCGGGCCAGGGCGAGCCTCGTCGCGACCCTCGGCCTGGTCCTTTCGGTCGCCGGTGCGCTTCTCGTGCTGTCCGGACCCCTTCTCGGGTACGGCGTGGGCGTGTCCGCGGTGGCGCTGGTCCTGTCCATCGCCGGCGTCTTCGCGACCCGTAAACGGCACGTGGCCGGCAAGACCGGCGCGCTGATCGGTGTGGTCCTCTCGCTGGCCGCCGTGGTGATCGGTGTGCTCGCGCTGGCCGGGCAGCTGTGGTGGCTGGGCACCGACACGCAGACGGTCACCGAGTTCCGGACGTGGCTTGACACACAGTTTGAAACGCGGATTTGACGGGTATCTGACATTCACCGCCGATGATGTGGCGGCGGACGAACTCCTCGGAACCGGGTCGGCGCAGGCCGGCCCGCCCCGAAAAGCCTCCGGCGGTTCGCCGGAGATCGTTGAGGCCCCGGCAAGGGCGGCGGTTCGCCGTCCCGCCGGGGCCTTTGCAATGAATCGCCGCACACCCCGGTGATCACGCAACGATCAGCCGGTGCACGCATGGTTACTCCCTGGGGATCGTCGGTCACTCCCGCATACCGTTTTTCTCCATGAGCCTGAAGCGCCGCTACCTGATGTGCCGGCCCACCCACTTCGCCGTCACGTACCGGATCAATCCGTGGATGGACCCCACGGCGCCGTATGACAACGCGCTGGCGGTCAGCCAGTGGGAGAACCTGCGGCAGGCGTTCCTCGGACTCGGCCACACCGTCGAGCTGATCGACCCGCTGCCCGGCCTGCCCGACATGGTCTTCGCCGCGAACGGTGGCACCGTCGTCGACGGCCGCGTGCTGGGGGTGCAGTTCCGCGACGCCGAGCGGGCCGACGAGGCCCCGGCGTACGCGTCCTGGTTCCGTGAGCGCGGCTTCGAGGTGCGCGAGCCCAAGCACACCAACGAGGGCGAGGGCGACATCCTGCTCGCCGGTGACGTGCTGCTCGCCGGCACCGGGTTCCGGACGGCGCACGCGTCGCACGCCGAGACCCAGGAGTTCCTCCAGCGCCCGGTGATCACCCTGCAACTGGTCGACCCGGCCTACTACCACCTGGACACGGCGCTCTGCGTGCTCGACGAGCGCACCATCGCGTACCTGCCGCAGGCCTTCTCGCCGGGTTCACAGTCCGTGCTCCGGCAGCTCTTCCCGAATGCGATCATCGCAACACCGGAGGACGCCGCCGTGCTCGGCCTGAACGCGGTCAGCGACGGCGAGACCGTCGTGCTGCCCGAGCAGGCCACCCACCTGGCCGGCGCGCTGCGCGCGGCCGGCTACCAGACCATCGGGGTCGACCTGTCCGAGCTGCGCAAGGCCGGCGGCGGTCCCAAGTGCTGCACGCTGGAGGTTCGCTCGTGACGACTGTCGAGTTCCGGACGCCCGAGGCTCTCGCCGACGCCGAGCGCTGGACGGCCCACAACTACCACCCGCTGCCGGTGGTCGTCGCCGAGGCCGAGGGCGCCTGGGTCACCGACGTCGACGGGGTGCGCTACCTCGACTTCCTGGCCGGGTACTCGGCGCTCAACTTCGGGCACCGGCACCCCGGCCTGATCGCCGCCGCGCACGCCCAGCTCGACCGGGTCACCCTGACCAGCCGGGCGTTCGTGCACGACCAGTTCGCCACCTTCTGCCGTGGGCTCGCCGAACTGTGCGGCAAGGACATGGTGCTGCCGATGAACACCGGCGCCGAGGCCGTCGAGACCGCGATCAAGGTGGCCCGCAAGTGGGGTTACCGGGTCAAGGGCGTGGCCGACGAGCAGGCCGAGATCATCGTGGCGGCGGACAACTTCCACGGGCGCACCACCACCATCGTCAGCTTCTCCACCGACCCCGATGCGCGGGCCGACTTCGGGCCGTACACGCCCGGGTTCGTGGTGGTGCCGTTCGGTGATCTGGAAGCGGTCCGGGCCGCGATCACCCCGAACACGGTGGCCGTGCTGATGGAGCCGATCCAGGGTGAGGCCGGGGTGCTGGTGCCGCCGGCCGGGTTCCTCGCCGGGATCCGTGAGCTGTGCACCGACCACAACGTGCTGATGATCGCCGACGAGATCCAGTCGGGTCTGGGGCGTACCGGCAAGACCTTCGCGATCGAGCACGAGGGTGTCGTCCCGGACATGTACGTGCTCGGCAAGGCGCTCGGCGGCGGCATCGTGCCGGTCTCCGCGGTCGCGGCCGACCGGGCGGTCCTCGGTGTGCTGAAGCCCGGCGAGCACGGCTCCACCTTCGGCGGCAACCCGCTGGCGTGCGCGGTCGGCGCCGAGGTGGTCAAGCTGCTGGAGACCGGCGAGTTCCAGGAGCGATCGGCGCGGCTCGGCGCCCGGCTGCACGCCGGGCTGGAGGCGCTGATCGGCCAGGGTGTGGTCGCGGTCCGCGGGCGGGGCCTCTGGGCCGGCGTGGACATCGACCCGGTGCTGATGACCGGCCGGCAGGCCTGCGAGCGGCTCGCCCAGCGCGGCGTGCTGGCCAAGGACACGCACGGCTCGACGATCCGGCTGGCCCCGCCGCTGGTGGTCACCGAGGAGGACCTGGACCACGCGCTGGCCCAGCTCGCGGAGGTCCTGAAGGGCTGACCGGGTTCTGCTCAGTGGGGCGCTGCCGGTGGCAGCGCCCCCCAGACGTGTGAGCGGCCCACCCGCCGGGACGCCCACGTCGGGGGCGCGCCCCAAACCGCCACGGGG
>NZ_JBEZXU010000011.1:154753-216856 GCF_040638175.1 Actinoplanes sp. NPDC026670 | reverse complement strand
CCAGACCCACTTTCAACGCCACCCACCGGACCAACCGGGATGCTCATGCAACCCCAGGACACCGGACTGATCAAGTACCGGAGTTCCTTACATGATCCACCCGTACGGAAAATGGCCTCTCCCGGCGGGAGAGGCCATTTCCTTCGTCAGCGGCCGGCGGCGTCGGCCAGGGCTCGTTCGACAGGCACCGGTTTGCCCAGATAGAAACCCTGACCGAGGGGTACGCCGCACGCGGCCAGCGCATCCCGCTGAGGCGCCGACTCGATCCCCTCGGCGATCACGGTGCAGCCGTTCTCGCGGGCGAACTCGACGAGCGACCGGATCGACGCGCGCCGGGCGCCCTCGGTCTCCACCCCGTCCAGCGACTTGCGGCCGAGCTTGAGGAACGCCGGTTTCAGCGACTCCATCCGGGCCAGGCTGTCGTAGCCGGCGCCCGCGTCGTCGACCGCGATCCGTACTCCCGGGGGCAGTCCGGTCAGGTCCTCAGGCTCGGCGCCGTCGATTTCCAGGACGATCGGCCGGTCGCTCTCGGCGACCAGCTGCTCCAGCTCACGGGGTCGGCGCAGCAGCCCGGCGGAGACGTTCACGGCGAGCCAGGTGCCCTCCGGCAGGGACGCGGCCGAGGCCATCGCGGCCCGGACCAGCGCGGCGTCCAGGTCGATGTGCCGGCCGTGCTCCTGCGCGTCGGCCAGCCCCTGGTGCGGGCTGCTGCCGTCGGCGAACCGGGTCAGCGCCTCGTAGCCGGCCACCTCGCCCGACTCCAGCTCGAAGATCGGCTGGAAGACGGTGAAGAACGTGTACTCCTCGAACGAGCTGGACACCTGCAGAGGGCGTGCGCCGCGGCGGCTGGCGGCGGCCTGGGACGCCCGGACCGCGACCATGCCCGGGGAGTTGCCCTCGGCGCCGTAGTGCAGCACCGACGCCCAGTCGCCGATCGCGCCGGCCATCGCGCGGCTCTCACCGTGCCCGGAGGCCGGCTTCGCGGTCGCCGTGGCCGGGCGGGACTTCTTCGGCTGGACCGGGCGGTACAGCCAGCCCTTCAGGTGGGTGAGCAGGTCGACCACGGTGTTGCCGAGGCCGACGAAGGCGATCATCGCGTACGAGGCGAGGACCAGGTTGATCACCGCGAAGACCAGGTTCGCCCACTGGCTCAGCTGCACGTCGCGGACCACGGTGTAGGCGCAGAGCGCGATCAGGGCGAGCGGGGCCAGCAGGTAGGTGGTCGCCGCGGTCGTCCGGTTGCGGACCTTGGGCGTACGTTTGAACTGGCTCTTCTCGCCGGTGAGCAGCTGAAGGATGGAGGCGAAGCTGCCGGAGAGGTTGACCGGCAACAGGATCAGGTTGAAACCGTAGATCCGGAAGATGTCCATGCGCTTGTAGCCGACGTACTTCAGGTCGGCCGCCATCATCATGAAGTACGGCACCGACACCAGCAGCAGCACCGGGTTGAGCAGGTCGGCGTTGAACGGGTACGCCAGCATGATCACCAGGCAGATGGAGCTCCAGAAGATGGACGCCATGTAGTTGACCCGGAGGAACAGCTCACCGAAGCGGTTCTTCTGCCCGCGCGCCGTCTTCGCCCGGAACTGGTCCTTGAGCCGCGACAGGATGAGCAGGCCGCCGTTGGCCCAGCGCTGCCGCTGGATGGCGAGCGAGCCGAAGTCCGGCGGGGTGGCGCTGTAGGCCATCCGCTCCGGGTAGTTGTAGAGCGTCCAGCCGTGCACCCCGAGGTCGATCGTCGACTCAGTGTCCTCGATGACCGTACGGTCCTGGATGTACCGCTTGATCTCCCAGTCGCCCTCGTAGGTGGCCTCGCAGATGTCGTCGAGTGCCTTCTTGCGCAGCACCGCGTTCGCGCCGACCCAGAACGTGGCGCCGTAGTGGGTCATGCCCTGGTGCACGATGTGCTGGATGTCGGTGGTGGCGCCGGAGATCCGCTCCAGCCGGGTCGCCGCGCCCGGGAACGCGCTGTACGGCGTCTGCGACACCGCGCACTGGGCGTACGCGCCCTGCTCCATCAGGTGCACGAGGCGCAGCGCGTACTCCGGCAGCAGCACACTGTCGGCGTCCAGGGTGAGCACGTAGTCCGGGTTGGGGATGGTCACCTCGGCCCGGCCGGCCCCGGCGGAGACCAGGGCGATCCCCATCGGGGTGCTCACCTCCTGGTAGCTGCCGCCCATCAGGCCGATGTAGCTGTTCAGGTTCATCGCCTTGTTCGGCTCGGCGGACAGCGACACGTACCGCTTGCGCTCGAAGCTGGTCACCGTCGCGTCGAAGACCGCCATCAGCCGCTTGTAGAGCTGGACCATCCGCTCGACCGGCAGGACCGCCTCCTCGGCGGCGCCGCGCTCCAGCGCCTCGGCGATGGTGCCGAGGTCACCGGCCAGCCGGTTGACGATGTGCTCGACGAAGAACGTGTCGGTGTGGTCGACCATCTCCTGGCGGTGGCCGAGGCCGTACAGCCAGCCCACCGCCGACTGGTACTCGGCGGCGAGGTCCCGCATGTCGTCGACGGTCGCGACGCCGGTCAGGCCGGCCTCGAAGCGGTCGTACGCGGCCTGCGCACGGGCGAACGGCACGGCCAGTTCCGCCTCGATCGCGCCGGGCAGGGCACGGGCGGAGAGCAGCAGGTCCCGTGCGGCCCGGGTCTTCGGCTGCTGCGGGTCGTCGATGAGCAGCGTCACCCGCAGCCCCGGGTACTCCTGGAGCGCCGCCGACAGCAGCGTGGTCCGGATGACCCGCTCGTCCTCCTGGTACGACGGCACCAGCACGGTCACCGACGGGGTCGGCCCGGCCAGGAACGGGTCCAGCGCGATCCGCGGCGCCCGGTGGTGGGCCCGGCTGCGGTAGAAGAACCCGATCCGGGTGATCAGGTAGGCCATCGCCGAGCCCATCAGCGCGGTGACCACCAGCATGTAGACGATCGCCTCGACGACCAGTTTCGGGCTGCTCGCCTTGCCCACGACGAACTGCTCGAACACCGTGTAGGCGATGTAACAGGCCCAGACCGCGATGGTCAGGACGATGGCGAGCCGACCGCGGGCGATCCGGCCTTCGGAGACGGGCGGCGGAATCAGCGGGTGGGGTGCCGTCCGCCGGTCCGCGCCCCACTGCCGTGGGGTGTCGGGCCGGTGCTGCTCCACCGGTTTGCGCTGCATGTGGGATGGCCTCTCACTGGGGATGGGACGCCGGCCCCGGCGCGTTCTCCGCCGGTGCCCGTCGAACGGCACCATCGGCCGGTACGCCCGGTCGCTTGAAGGTTTCCGGCCGGTTGCCTTCAGCGCGGCCGGAACCTGCCGATTCGAGAGCCGACGAAGACCCGCGACCGAGAGGCCCACCATGCAGACCGCCACCCCCTTGGCGCGGCCGGAAACGGACGATCCGCTCGCGGACCCGGACTGGCAGGAACCCGAGGCGCCGGTGCAGAAGCTGTCCTGGCTGCGGCTCGGCTTCCTGATCCTGCTGGTGGCCGGGCTCGGCGGCGGCGGTGCGGCCGCGGTGATCCACTACCGCGACAATGCCGGAGCCACGGCCAAGTCGTGGGCGGTGCCGTATGTCGACGTCACGCTCACCCCGACGTTCGAGTTCCAGGACCCGGCGGTGAACCCGGCCAACGACGTGGCTCTCGCGTTCGTTGTCGCCGACCCGGAGGACGGGTGCGCGCCCAGCTGGGGCGGCGCCTACACGCCCGACGAGGCGGCCGCGTCACTGGAGCTGGACCGGCGGATCGAGCAGCTGCGTGCGGCCGGCGGCGACGTCATGCTCAGCGTCGGCGGCCTGACCAACACCGAGCTGGCGGTGGCCTGCACCGACCAGGCACGGCTCACCGACGCGTACCGCCAGCTGGTCCGCCGCTACCAGCTGGACACCCTCGACCTGGATGTGGAGGGCACGGCCGTCGCCGACAAGGCGTCCCTCCAGCGCCGGGCGGCCGCGCTGAAGACGCTCCAGGCCGAGCGGAAGGCCGACGGCAAGACGCTCGACGTGTGGATGACGCTGCCGGTCACGCCGGACGGGCTCACCGCCGACGGGCTGGCCGCGGTCCGGATCACCCTCGAGGGCGGGGTCGCGCTGCGCGGCATCAACGTCATGATCATGGACTACGGCACCGGCGGCGCCAGCCCGGACATGCTGGAGCTCGGCGAGAGCGCGCTGAAGGCCACCCACAAGCAGCTGTCCGACCTCTACCTGCGGCTCGGTGTGCAGCTCACCGCGCCTGAGGTGTGGTCGCGGATCGGCGCCACCCCGATGATCGGGCAGAACGACATCGACGCCGAGCGGTTCACCGTCGCCGACGCGCAGGGGCTGGCCGCCTTCGCGATCGACAACGGCCTGGGCCGGGTGTCGATGTGGTCGCTGAACCGGGACGCCCAGTGCACCGGCACCTTCACCAACGTGGTCGTGCACTCCAACACGTGCAGTGGCGTCTCCCAGGAGAAGCTGGCCTTCTCGAAGGTCTTCGCCGACCTGCCGGGCGCGATCGTGGGCAGCTCCGGCCGGGAGGCGGTGACCATCCCGGCGCAGTCCTCGGTCACCGACGACCCGGCGAAGAGCCCCTACCCGGTGTGGCGTCTCACCGCCCAGTACGTCCGCGGCTACAAGGTCGTCTGGCACGGCGTCGTCTACGAGGCGAAGTGGGCCAACCAGGGCACCGACCCGTCGGCCGGCGGCGACTCCACCACACCCACCCCGTGGTCGGTGATCGGCCCGGTGACCTCGACCGATGTGGCGCCGTCGCCGAGCCCGACGGTCACCGGCGTGACCGACGAGTGGGACCCGAAGACGATCTACTCGCGCGGGCAGAAGGTGATGTTCAACGGGTTGCCGTACGAGGCCCGCTGGACCAGCACCGGGGACGCGCCGTCGACCGAGTACCCGATCAGCCCCGACGACCCGTGGAAGCCGTTGTTCATCGTGCCGGGCGAGCCGGTCACCAACTGAAACCTGTCTGACGTCCGGCTAGCCGGACGTCAGACAGGTATGACGAACGGCTAGCCGGACGTCAGACAGGTATGACGAACGTCCCCGGGCCGGCCGGCCCGGGGACGTTCGTGTCATTTCAGGCGCCGCCGCACGTCCTCGGCGGTGCTCGCGCCGGGCGACCACGGGGCCACCCACGGCGCGTCCGACGGCGGGTGGATCACGCCCTCCTCCACGAAGGCGTAGCGGCCGGACAGCACCCGCTCGGCGGCCGTCACGTCCAGCCGGTCGGTGTTGTCCCACAGGGCGGCGAACCTCGCCTCGGCACGCAACCGGGCCTGCCGGCAGAACAGGTCGGCCAGCTCGCGGCCCTCGGGGCGGTCGTCGCGCTCGGCGTGGGCGCGCACGCACACGGCGGTCATCGCGAACAGTTCGGCGCCGATGTCCACGATCCGGCCCAGGAACGCCTGCCTGCGCTCCAGCTTTCCCTGCCAGCGGGACATCGCGTAGAACGTGGACCGGGCCAGCTTGCGGGACGTGCGTTCCACGTACCGCAGATGCGCCGCCAGCGGGCCGAATTCGCCGTACGCCGCCGGATTCTGACCTTGACCCACCGCAAGGGTGGGCAGCCACCGTGCGTAGAACGCCCCGGCCCGTGCCCCGGCGCGGGCCTTGCGGCCGAGATCGGCCTCCGGGTCGATGATGTCGCCCGCCACCGAGAGGTGCGCGTCCACCGCCTCCCGGGCGATCAGCAGATGCATGATCTCGGTCGAGCCCTCGAAGATCCGGTTGATCCGCAGGTCGCGCAGGATCTGCTCGGTCTCCGAGGGGCGCTCGCCGCGGGCGGTCAGCGACTCGGCCGTCTCGTAGCCGCGGCCGCCGCGGATCTGCACCAGCTCGTCGGCGACCTGCCAGGCGATCTCGCTGGCGAACAGCTTGACCAGCGCCGCCTCGATCCGGATGTCGTTGCGGGCGTCGTCGGCGATCAGGCAGCAGAGATCCAGCATGGACTCCATGGCGTAGGTGGACGCCGCGATGAACGCGATCTTCTTGGCCACCGCCTCGTGCGAGCCGACCGGACGGCCCCACTGCACCCGGTCCGCCGACCACTCCCGGGCGATCGCCAGCGCCCGCTTGCCCGCGCCCACGCACATCGCCGGCAGCGACAGCCGGCCGGTGTTCAGGGTGGACAGCGCGATCCGCAGCCCCTTGCCGAGGCCGCCGATCACGTTCGCCTCCGGGACGAACACGTCGTGGAAACGGGTCACGCTGTTCTCCAGGCCGCGCAGCCCGAGGAAGGCGTTGCGCCGTTCCACCGTGATGCCCGGCGAGTCGCCCTCGACCACGAACGCGGTGATGCCCTTCTCCGGGACCCGGGCCATCACCACGAGCAGGGTGGCGACCGTGCCGTTGGTGGCCCACAGCTTCACGCCGTTGAGCTTGAAGCCACCCTCGACCGGCTCGGCCACGGTGCCCAGCCGGGCCGGGTCGGAGCCGACGTCCGGCTCGGTGAGCAGGAACGCGGACACCTCACCGGCGGCCAGCCGGGGCAGGAAGGCCTTCTTCTGCCCGGGTGTGCCGAACATCTTCAGCGGCTGGGGCACACCTATCGACTGGTGCGCGGACAGCAGGGCGCCGACGGCGGCGTTCACCGAACCGGTCATCGTGAGCGCCTGGCAGTAGTGCAGATTGGAGAGCCCGAGCCCGCCGTACTCCTGGTCGATCTTCATGCCGAAGGCGCCGAGCTCGGCGAGGCCGTGGAAGACCTCGTCGGGGATGCGGGCCTCGCGCTCGATGCGGGCGCCGTCCACCTCGGAGCTCAGGTAGCCGGCCAGGCGGTCGAGGAATTCGGGCCGTGGCGCGGGCGCCGGCCGTGGGTGGATCAGGTCGAGACGGAAGCGGCCCAGGAAGAGTTCCTTACCGAAGCTGGGCTGGCGCCACTCGGACTCGCGAGCGGCTTCAGCGGTCTGCCGTGCCTGTTTCTCCGAGACGTTCGTGCTCATCACATACCCCCTCCTCCGGGCCACGCTACGCACTCGCGTTACCGAGTGGTAGCCGTCGGTAGGCATTCGGTTGCACCCCTTCGCTGCGGTCCGGGCGGGCCGAACAGTCCTGGCGTAACCAGCCAGCCACTGGAAAGTTCAGGAGAGTCAATTGCTCGAGTCGAAGCTCAACCGCCGTTTCTTCCTCGGTGCCGGCGGTGCCGTTGCCGGATCGATCGCCCTCGGCGGTCTCGGATCGTCGGCCGCGATGGCCGCCGACGCCGGACTGACCCCGGACGCGGTCCTTGCGAACCTGCTCGCCGGCAACAAGCGCTTCGTCGCCAGCAAGTGCAAGCACCCGCACCTGAGCCGCGAGCGGATCGGGGTCGTCTCGAAGGGACAGCACCCGTTCGCGATCATCCTGGGCTGCGCCGACTCGCGGGTCGCTCCCGAGCTGCTCTTCGACCAGGGTGTCGGTGACCTGTTCGTGAACCGGGTGGCCGGCAACGCGGTCGACCCGCTGCTGCTGGGCAGCATGGAGTACGCGGCCGAGGAGTTCGTGCCGCCGCTGGTCATGGTGCTCGGCCACGAGCGCTGCGGCGCGGTCGCGGCCACCCAGGGCTGTGTGCGCACCGGCGGCACGGCGCCCGGCCACATCCAGGCGGTCGTCGAGGCTCTCACCCCGATCGTCGGCCCGTACGCCGGTGACGGTGACGCCGCGGTCGAGAACGGTGTCCTGGCGAACATCAAGGCGCAGGCCGCGGCGGTTCTGGCGCAGAGCGACATCATCCGGGAGAAGGTCGAGGCCGGGCACATGAAGGTGGTCGGCGCCCGTTACGACCTGGACTCGGGCAAGGTCACCGTCCTGGCCTGACGCACGTTTCGGGGGCGGCACCGTCACGGTGCCGCCCCCGCATGCGTTTCTAGTGGCGGGTCAGCGTGACCGACGTGCACGTGGTGGCGGCCGGGCAGAGCCGGACCTGCACGCTGGTGTCGGTCGCCGCGATCGGGCTGGTGAACGATCCCCGGGCGCCGCGCAGCACGGTGAGCCGGGTGGTCGCGCTCGACCTGGTGACGGTCACCGCGATCGAGCTGTACGAGTTGTTCACGGCCGTCCCGGACAGGACGTTGCTGTCCCAGTTGACCAGGCCCGACACTGACGCCGCCGAGCAGTTCAGCGGGTACGCGCAGAGGTTGAACGAGTCGGTCGCCGCCAGAGCCGGTGATGCGAACAGGCCGGCTGAGATCGTCATGCCGGCCGCCGCGGCCACGGCGAGATTGCGGGCGCGTGCCATGGTGGTGCCTCCATATCCCCGTTGAGCCCGGTGTCCCCGTTAACATCGGACTTCTTCGATACCATTGCACTGCCGCCGGGTGTCGGCAAGGCGGCGATATGCCACATTCATGAAGCTGTGGTGGATTTTGCGTCCCGGAAACCATCAGAACTCTCATGGCGAATTCCTAGGAAACGCTTCTAGGGTCGATGAATGCAGAGTCCGGTGGTCGCATCGTGATGACGGTGCTCCGCCCGGACGGGCCGGTCGCGCCGGAGCCCGTCCCGGAGGAGCCGAAAAGACGGTGGAACGCCCCTGAGCTGCGACGCAGGGTGCTGATCGGGGCGATCGTGACCTGGGCCGTGGTGATCACGGCGGTGGTGGCCGTGCGTGGCGGGGGTGGTGATCCCGCGCCGGCCGCGGCCCGCCCCTCGGCGTCGCCCTCCGCGTCCGACGCGCCGCTCACCGTGGCCGAGATCTACCAGACGCTCACCCCGTCGGTGGTGCTGATCCGGACGACCGGGCACGACTCGCAGAACCGTCTGGAGGCCGGCACCGGCACCGGTGTGATCGCCAACGCCGACGGCACCATCCTGACCGCTCTGCACGTCGTCGACGGCGCGGAGAGCATCGAGCTCACCTACGCCGACGGGACGACGGCGGCCGCCCAGCCGGCCAGCGAGGACCCGGCCCGCGACATCGCCACCCTCACCCCGGACAAGCTGCCCGAGACGCTGATCCCGGCGGTGCTCGGTGGCGGCAGCCGGGTCGGCGACGACGTGGTGGCGATCGGCAACCCGCTCGGTCTGACCTTCAGCACCAGCAGCGGTGTCGTCTCCGGCCTGGAGCGGGTGCTCAACCGCGATCAGGGCGAGGCCGACATCGAGGGCCTCATCCAGTTCGACGCGGCGGTCAACCCGGGCAACTCCGGCGGGCCGCTGATCAACGACCGGGGTCAGGTGGTCGGCATCGTGATCGCGCTGGCCAACCCGAGCGGCGCCGGCACCTTCATCGGCATCGGCTTCGCCGTCCCGATCGGCGCGGCCCTCGGCGGCACCGGCGAGGGCGACGGCCAGTCGCCTCCCCTCTGAGCTAATGAAAGTGACGGACAAATGAGCTGGACCGACGCCCCGCCCGCCTCCGCCGGCCCGATCGAGAAGGTGCTGTACGAGGTCAAGAAGACCATCGTCGGCCAGGACAATCTGCTCGAGCGGCTCATCGTGGCGCTGCTGGCCCGCGGGCACATCCTGGTCGAGGGCGTGCCCGGTCTGGCCAAGACGCTGGCCGTCAAGTCGCTGGCCGAGGCGATCGGCGGTGACTTCCACCGGGTCCAGTTCACCCCCGACCTGGTGCCCGCCGACATCGTCGGCACCCGGGTCTACAACCAGCAGAAGGCTGAGTTCCAGGTGCAGCTCGGCCCGGTCTTCACCAACCTGCTGCTGGCCGACGAGATCAACCGGGCGCCGGCCAAGGTGCAGAGCGCGCTGCTGGAGACGATGCAGGAGCGGCAGGTCACCATCGGCCGGGAGACCCACAAGCTGCCCAGCCCGTTCCTGGTGATGGCGACCCAGAACCCGATCGAGAACGAGGGCGTCTATCCGCTGCCCGAGGCGCAGGTCGACCGGTTCATGATGAAGGTCGTCGTCGGCTACCCGAGCGTCACCGAGGAGTTCGTGGTCGTCGAGCGGGCGCTCGGCCGGGCCGCCGCGATCCAGAAGATCATCGACCCGGTCACGCTCGCCGCGCTCCAGGAGGAGGTCGACAAGGTCTACGTCGACCCGTCCCTGATCGAGTACGCGGTGAACCTCGCCCACGCCACCCGTGACCCGGCCCGGGTCGGGCTGACCGATCTGGCCCGCTACGTGACGTTCGGCGCGAGCCCGCGGTCGTCGATCAGCCTGGTGCTGGCCGGGCGGGCGCTCGCCTACATTCGCGGGCGCGAGTACGTCGTACCCGAAGATCTCGCTGACCTTGCCCTTGATGTTCTGCGGCATCGGCTGGTGCTCTCCTACGAGGCGCTGTCCGACGAGGTCACCCCCGATCTGATCATCGCGAAGATCCTGGCGAACCTGTCGTTCCCGGAGCCCGCGGGCCGGGGGCGGTAGATGGCCAGCGCCCCTGACCGGCTGCTGCGGCGTCTGGAGTGGAAACTCGGGCGCCGCCTCGACGGGCGCCTTCAGGGCTCCTATCGGACCGTGTGGCACGGCGCCGGGCTCGATTTCACCGACCTGCGGGCGTACACGCCGGAGGACGACGTCCGGCACATCGACTGGAACGTCACGGCGCGGCTCGACGAGCCGTTCGTCCGGCAGTACACCGAGGATCGAGAGATGACCGCCTGGATGGTGATCGACAGGTCGGCGTCGATGCGCTTCGGTGGTGGCGCCGGTAAGGAGTCGACGGCCTCCGATCTGGCGGTGGCGATCGCCCGGCTGATCTCCCAGGGCGGCAACCGGGTCGGCGCGATCCTGTTCGACAATCAGTCCCACAAGGTCATTCCGCCGCGCGCCGGCCGGGATCAGGTACTGCGGATCGCTCGTGAAGCGACTAAAGAAGTCACGAAAAAGTCGGACAAAACGACCGACCTGACCGGGATGCTGCGGCTGGCCGCCGCGACCACCGCACAACGGCGCAGCCTCGTCTTCGTCATGTCCGACTTCATCGGCGACCCGGGCTGGGACCGTCCGCTGGCCCAGCTCACCCACCGCCACGAGGTCGTCGTCATCCGGGTCGTCGACCCGGCCGAACTCGAACTGCCCGACCTCGGCCTGATCCTCGTCGAGGACGCCGAGACCGGCGAACAGCTGCTCGTCGACACCAGCGACCCGCTGCTCCGGGCCCGGCTCACCGAACAGGTCGGCGCCCGCGAGGACGAGCTGGCCGCCGGGATGCGCAAGGCCGGCGTCGACGCCCACCGGATCACCACCGACCAGGACATGCTCGCCACCCTGGTCGACATGGTCCGCCGCTCCGGACGGAGGCGCCGGTGACCTTCCTCTACCCGGCCGTCATCGGCGTGGCGGTCCTGGTCGGCGCCGCGGCCGTCGCCGGTTACGTGGCCCTCCAGAAAAGGCGTGCCGCGGCGCTGAAACAGGCCGGCTTCGCCACACTTCAAAAGAGCCGGCTCCGCCAGCACCTGCCGTACGGGCTGCTGCTGGCCGCCCTCCCGGTCATGCTGATCGGCCTGGCCCGCCCGCAGGCCGAGGTCGCCGTGCCGCGCGTCGCCGGGACCGTGCTGCTCGCCTTCGACATCTCCAACAGCATGTCCGCCACCGACGTCGCCCCCAGCCGGCTCGGCGCCGCACAGGAGGCGGCCAAGGCGTTCGTCGAGGAGCAGCCGGACACCGTGGACGTCGGTGTGCTCGTCTTCGGCGACCAGGCGTTGCTCACCCAGGCGCCCACCGACGACCACGCGGCCGCGTCCGCCGCCATCGGGCGGGTCACCCCCAGCGGCGGCACCTCCCTCGGGCAGGCCATCCTCGTGGCGCTCGGCACGATCACCGGCAAACCGGTCAGCCTCCCGGCCGAGGGGCAGGCGCCGACCACCCAGGACCTTGGTTACTGGCCGTCGGCCACCATCGTGGTCTTCTCCGACGGCGAGGAGACCGGCGGGCCCGACGTGCAGGCCGCCGCCGAACTCGCCGCGGCCGCCGGAGTCCGCATCCAGACCGTCGGCGTCGGCACCGCCAAGGGCGCCACCGTCGAGGTCGACGGCTTCCAGCTGGGCACAGCCCTGGACGAGACGCTGCTGACCACCGTGGCGCAGGTGACCGGTGGGGCGTACCAGCAGGCCGGCGACGCGGCCGCGCTCACCGACAGCACCAAGTCGATCGACCTGCGCCTGACCACCGAGAAGGAGCCGATCGAGCTGACCGCCGGATTCGCGGCGGCCGCCCTGCTGCTCCTGACCCTCGGCGGGCTGCTGGGCGTCCGCTGGCACGGAAGGATCGTCTGATGTCGCTGAGCTGGCCCTGGGCGCTGGCCGCGGTCCTCGCGGTGCCACTGCTGCTGCTCGCCCGCTGGTGGTTCAACAGGCGCCGCAAACGCACCGCGGTCACCGTGTCCAGCATCGCCCTGATCCGGGCCGCGCTGCCCGGCCGGACCGCCTGGCGCCGCCGGATCCCGGTCTACCTGTTCCTGATCGGGCTCGTCGCGCTGGCCGGCGGCATCGCCCGGCCGCAGGCGTCGGTCGCGGTCCCGTCCAACGACACCACGATCCTGCTGGCCATCGACGTGTCCGGATCGATGTGCAACACCGACATCGCCCCGAACCGGCTGGCCGTCGCCGTCGACGCGGCCCGCGAGTTCGTCGAGGCGCAGGAGGGCGACACGAAGATCGGCCTGGTCGCCTTCTCCGGCATCGCCGGTCTGCTGGTCCCGCCGACCACCGACAAGGACCCGCTGCTCGAGGCGATCGAGAACCTCAAGACCGCCCGCGGCACCGCCATCGGCCAGGCCATCCTCACCTCGATCGACGCGATCGCCGAGATCAACCCGGACGTGGCCGCGACAGGCGTCGAACTCGACGGGACCATCCCGGACGGCACCGCCGCCGACTACGAGCCGGACACCATCGTGGTCCTCACCGACGGCTCCAACACCACAGGCGTCGACCCGGTCACCGCCGCCGAACAGGCCGCGGCCCGGCGGCTGCGCGTCTACACGATCGGGTTCGGCACCACGAACCCGCAGCAGATGGTCTGCACCGCCGAACAGGTCAGCGGCGACTCGGCGTTCACCGGCGGCGGCTTCGGTGGCGGCGGGTTCGGCGGTGGCGGTGGCGGGCGCGGCGGCGGCAACCGGGAGATCGACGAGGACGCGCTGACCGAGGTCGCCGACCTCACCGGCGGCCGCTACTTCAAGGCCGAGGACGCCGAGCAGCTCACCGACGTCCTCGGCGACCTGCCCCGCGAGTTCGGGCTCACCAAGCAGAACGTCGAGGTCAGCGTCTGGTTCCTGCTGCTCGGCACGTTGCTGGTCAGCGCGGCCGTCGGCCTCTCCCTCTGGTGGAATCGCGGCCCGGCGATCCGTCGCCCGCAAAACCAGGTGTAGTACGCCCGGGACTGCCCCCGACCGCATCGGGGCGGTCCCGGGCCTACGCCGCGACGCCCGGCGGTCCGTCCCGGCCGAAACGCGTCCGCCGGGCTGAAGCGGCCCGCCACCGGAGACCGCCGGCCGTCGCTCACCCCTGGAATGCGCGAGGTATTCCGTGGCTCAGCGACGGCTCGCGGTCCGGCGCCGCGGCCGGAGGCCGTCGGCCGTCGTTGAGGACGGGAAAGCGGGCGCCATAACCGCGGTGGGCGACGGCTCGCGGTCTGGTTGCGCGACTCAGGGACGTCAGCCGTCGCTCACCCCTGGAAAAGGGCGTCATAACCGCCGTGGGCGACGGCTCGCGGTGTTCGGTGACGGGCCGCTTCAGCCCCGGCGGGCGCGTTGCGGCCGGGACGGGCCACCTGCGTCGCGGGGTAGGGGCGGGGCTGGGTGGATTCTGCGGGCGGGGTGGCCGTACCGCATCAGGGGTTGAGGCGGTGGTGACGTTGAGCCGCCATCCGGACCGGGGCGTTGGGCTCGCCGAAGCGGTCGTAGCCGGGGCGGCGTTCGACGATCTCGAAGAAGACGCGGCCGCCGAAGACCGGGGTGTAGAGGTGTAGCAGTTCGTGGCCGGACGGGTCCCGGTCGTAGAGGATTCCGTGGGCGGCGAGTGTGGCCACGAAGTCGGCGTCCAGGGCGAACCGGGCGGCCAGGTCCTCGTAGTAGTTGTCCGGGACCGGTAACGCGGGGACGGTCAGGGCGGCGGCCGTGGCGATGATGTCGGTGGTGCTGAAGGCCACGTGCTGGGGATCGGCGACCGCGGGCGCCCAGTCGCCGCGGCGGAGCAGGGCCACCGTCAGGGCCAGCCGGACGGCGCGGGACGGGTTGGCGATGGCCCGGGAGCGCATCAGGCCGAACGGGGCGGCGTATTCCTCGGTGGCCAGATGGTCCAGATTGAGCACCGAATGGTAGAAGAGTCCCGCCTCGTCGAAGTGGTCGAACGGCTGGGCCAGTCCGAGATGGTCGACCGCCAGCAGTCCGGCGCCTTCTCCGGCGGGAACGCCGGTGGGCAGGAAGTCGGATCGCCAGTCGTCGCCCGGGTGGGTCACGAAGACGCTGGTTCCGTCGGGGGCGGTGATGGCGGCCAGTTCGGCTTCGCCGGGTTCGCGGACGTTCGGGTGGGCCGGGGCCAGCAGCGCCTCGGCCCGCGCCAGGGAACGGCTCGGATCGGCTGAGGTGACCGCGAACGCGCTGATGGCGGCCGGTCCGGGGTGGGTCACGGCGCTGTTCAGGACGATCCGGGCGGCGCCCTGTTCCCAGAGTTCGACGGGCTTGGTGCGGTGCTGGCCGGTGTGGGCGAAACCGAGGCCGCGCAGGGCCGTTCGCAACTCCGGGCCGGAGCGGCCGTCGACGGCGAACTCGGTGAAGGCGTGGCCGGTCAGTTCGGGCGCGTCCGGCAGCCGGCGGGTGCCGAGGTCGTCCTCCAGCGCGATCAGGGAGCGCATCGCGTCGATCGCGGTACGGGCCGGGTCGGACTGGCGGAACACGTCGTTGAAGACCTCCAGCGACAGTGGGCCGTCGTAGCCGGCGGCCAGCACCAGGCGTACGAAACCGGACAGGTCGAAGGCGCCCTGGCCGGGGAAGAGCCGGTGGTGGCGGCTCCACTGGAGGACGTCCATGCTCAGGTGCGGCGCGTCGGCCAGTTGCAGGAAGAAGATCTTGCCGGGGGTGATCCCGGCGATCCCGGCCGGGCTGACCTCGCGGGACAGCACGTGGAACGAGTCGAGGCACAGCCCGAGCGCGGGATGGCCGGCCTGCTGCACGATCCGCCACGAGCGGTCCCAGGTGGAGACGTGCCGGCCCCAGGCCAGGGCTTCGTAGGCGATTCGCATGCCGTGGTGATCGGCGCGTTCGGCCAGTTCGGTCAGTTGCGCGGCGGTTCGGCTGTCGTCCGCCACGGCGTCCGGGGCGACCGAGGAGCAGACCAGGACGGTGTTCACCCCGAGCGCGGCCATCACGTCGAACTTCCGCTCCGCCCGGTCAAGACTCTTCCGGAAATGTCCGTCCGACGTGGAGTCCAGATCGCGGAACGGCTGGTAGAGGTCGATGCTCAGGCCCAGGTCGGCGCACCGTTTGCGGACCTCGGCCGGCGCCATCGGCGACACCACGAGATCGTTCTCGAACAGCTCGATGCCGTCGAAACCGGCCGCGGCTGCCGCCGTCAGTTTGTCGTCGAGGGTTCCGGAGAGGCAGACGGTGGCGATCGACCGGCGCATGCGGGACTCACTTTCGTAGATAGCCGGTCACCAGGTCGCCGAGCATCGTGCGGTAGTGCTCCCTGCGCTCCGGGTCGAGCAGGTCCCGGTCGAAGAGCGCGCCCCACGTGTGGCGGTTGGCGACGCGGAAGAAGCAGAACGAGCTGATCATCATGTGGACGTCGAGGGCGTCGACGTCGTCGCGGAACAGGCCGTCGTCGACGCCCCGGGCCAGGACGCCGCGGAGCAGGTCGACCGCCGAGCTGTTCAGGTCGACGAGCCGGGCCACGTGGTTCATGTGTTTGGCGTGCTGCGCGTTCTCCACGCCGACGAGCTTGATGAACGCGGGGTGCGCCTCGTGGTGGTCGAAGGTGACCTCGGCGAGCCGGCGGACGGCGGCGACCGGGTCGAGGTGGTCGACGTCGGCGGTCCGCTCGGCGGCGCGGATCTCCGAGTACGCCCGCTCCAGGACCGCCAGGTAGAGCTGCTCCTTACCGCCGAAGTAGTAGTAGATCATCCGTTTCGTGGTCCGGGTCCGGGCGGCGATCTCGTCGACCCGGGCACCGCTGTAGCCGTTCTCGGCGAACTCTTCGGTGGCCACGTCTAGGAGCTCGGTGCGGGTCCGCTCGGGGTCGCGCTGTCGCTCTGCCACGGCCTTCTCCTGCGTCATGGAACCAAGTCTGCCGTGGGCCTTGACAGTGTCACCCGTCACACCCGATAACTAACGTACCAGTTCGTACATTAGCTGAGGAGATCACAGTATGGCGGCCTGCCGATGCGGGTTGATCGGGACCGGGATCGGCGCGTCGCTGTCGCCCGCACTTCATGAGGCCGAGGGGAGCCACCACCAGCTCGGGCTCACCTACACGCTGTTCGACGCGGAGACTCCCGCGGACCTCGAACGGCTCCTGGCCGAGGCCGAGCGGGCCGGCTTCGCCGGGCTCAACATCACCCATCCCTTCAAGCAGCTGGTCATCGAGCACCTCGACGACCTGTCGCCGAACGCCCGGAACATCGGCGCGGTGAACACCGTGGTCTTCCGGAACGGGCGGCGGCAGGGGCACAACACCGATGCCTACGGGTTCGCCGAGTCCTTCCGGACCCAGCTGCCCGGCGCGGCCACCGGCCACGTCGTGCAACTGGGCGCGGGCGGCGCCGGCGCGGCCTGCGGTCATGCCTTGCGTGATCTCGGCGTCGAGCGGCTGACGATCGTGGATCCGGACCGATCCCGCGGTGGGGAACTCGCTGAACGCCTGGGCGCGGACCACCGGACAGGAGCCGATCCGGCCCTCCTGAAGAACGCCGACGGGCTGGTCAACACCAGTCCGATCGGCATGCGCCACCACCCGGGGATCCCGCTTCCCGCAGAGTCGCTCCACCGTGGCCTGTGGGTCGCCGACATCGTTTACATGCCGGTCGAGACCGAGCTGCTGCGTGCAGCCCGGGCCGCCGGACTGAAGGCGGTCGGCGGCGCGGCGATGTGCGCCTATCAGGCCGCCGCCGCGTTCGAGCTGTTCACCGGGCGTACCCCCGATATCGCGCGGATGTTGCTTCACCTCTCCCAACTCCTGGAGCACGGACATGTTGACCGAGACCACCACTCGTGAACTTCCCGAACCACCCGGACTACGCAAGATGGTCGGGCCCGGCGTCGTCGCCGTCGGCATCGGCATGGCGGCCGGCGAGATCATCCTCTGGCCCTACCTCACCGCCATCGGCGGCCTCGGCCTGCTCTGGCTGGCGTTCACCACGCTGGCCGTGCAGTTCGTGATCAACATGGAGATCGAGCGCTACACGCTGGCCACCGGCCAGACCGTGGTGGCCGGGTTCTCCCGCTGGTGGAAGGGCTGGGGCATCATCATCTGCCTGGCCGGCGCCTTCCAGTACGTGTGGCCCGGCTGGGCGACGAGCGGCTCGACAGTCTTCACGTACCTGATCGGCGGCGGCGACCCGGTGTGGATCACGGTCGCCACCCTGGTGGTCATCGGCGCGCTGCTGTCGCTGTCCAAGGTGGTCTACAAGACCGTCGAGCGGGTGGAGACCGTCAAGGTCGTCCTCACGCTGTTCTTCCTCGCCGTCGTGGTCGTCTTCGTCATCTCGCTGAGCACCTGGGGCGACGGCGCGAAGGCCACGGTCACCGAGTTCGGGCAGATCCCGGACGGCATCACGTTCACCATGCTGCTCAGCGCGATCGGCGCGGCCGGCGCCGGCGGTGTGCACAACCTGGTGCTGAGCAACTGGATCCGGGACAAGCGGTACGGCATGGGCGCGCACGTGCCCCGGCTGGTGTCCCCGATCACCGGCCAGGAGGAGGCGGCCGGTGGCGGCGACCGCTACCAGTTCCCCCTGGACGAGACGTCGATGAGCCGCTGGAACCTGTGGTGGAAGCGGGCCAACGTCGAGCACCTGGTCACGTTCGTGGCGGTGTGTTTCGTGACGATCGGTGTGATGAGCCTGCTCGCGTACGAGACGCTGTTCGGCCGGGGCGACCTCAAGTCGGACCCGTCGTTCCTGCGGATCCAGGGCGACATCTTCGAGGCCGAGGTCGGCACCTGGCTGAAGCTGCTCTTCCTGGCGGTCGCGGTCGTCTCGCTGTGGGCGGCGGCGATGGGCCTGCTCGACATCATCGGGCGGCTGGCGTCGGACTTCCTGCGCCGTAACTACCTCACCGACTCGACGCGGTGGACCGAGCCGCGGCTCTACCTGCTGGTGGTGTGGATCGAGATCGTGCTCGGCTCGGCGATCCTGCTGGCCGGGTTCACCCAGCCGCTCGGCCTGCTGATCGTCTCCACCTGCGCGGCTTCGGTGGTGACGCTGCTCTACTCGATCCTGCTGGTCCGGCTGAACACCAAGGACCTCCCGGCCCCGATCCGGGTCCGTGGCTGGCGACTGGGCGGCCTGCTGCTGGCGATTGCCTTCTACGGCTTCTTCGCGATCGCCATGGTGGTCACCCAGCTCGACAAGCTGTAGGTGATCGGGGGCCGTCCAGACGGACGGCCCCCGATGCTCAGACCCGGCGGCGGCGGGTCCAGGAGAAGCCGACCAGGCCGGCGAGGGCGGCCAGGACGCCGCCGCTCGCCGTCCAGATCCAGCGGGACGAGAAGTCCGGGAGCCAGTCGAAGTAGTCCTCATCCGAGACCGGCGAGGCAACCGGCGCCGGTGTCGTGAGGATCTCGCCGGGGCGGTTGTCCGGGACCAGCGGGGCGGCCAGTGAGCCCTGGTCGGCGCCGGTGTCACCGGTCGGCGCGGTGAGCCTCAGGTTCACCTCGACCGGCAGGCCCAGGTCCTTCTCCGGCAGGTCGGTGCTGGACAGCCGCACGTAGTAGGTGCCGGGCAGGGGATCGCCGTCCCACGGCTCGGCCCACGAGCGGACCTGCCGCAGCCGGCAGCCGAGCGTCACCGCCGTGGCCGACGTCTCGGCGACCGGGCTCTGCTCGCCGCCGACACAGGCCTGCCGGCGGCGCAGCCCGTCGAAGACCTCGACGGTCCACGCGTGCTCGCCGGTACGGCCTTCGGCGGGCAGTTTCACGTCGATCGCGAGTTCGGGCCGCTGCCCGGCGTCCGCCGGGAACTGCCAGTAGAGGTAGTCGCCGGTCACCGCGGAGACCTTGACCGGCTGATCCGCCGAGATCGGCACCGCGGTCAGGTACGACGTGCCGGCGCTGCTGACCAGCGGAGCCGGCCCGGCCGACGGGTCGGCCAGGAGGAGAGCCGCGGCGAGTACGAGCTGCTGCATGATCAGTTCTCCTTCCACTTGGCGACCCACCAGCGGGTCAGCCAGCCGGCCAGCACCCCGGCGATCAGGCCGGCGATCACGAGCACGAGAAGCAGCAGGAAACCGCTGCCGAGGCCGGGGGCGTCGGGCGCCTGGGAGGCGGCGACCAGGCCGATGCTCAGCTCGACCGGCATGCCCGGCGCGCCGGCCGCGGTGGCCGAGGCGAACGAGTTGCTCACGATCAGGCAGATGTCCGAGGTCGCGGAGAGCGCCGGTTCCTCGTCTCCGGACCAGCGCAACCCGGCCGAGATCACGTCGGCGCGCCCGCTGCCCGCGTCCACGCCGCGGACCAGTTCCCGGCCGTCCACGGTGGCCGCTTTGACCAGCACCCCGTAGTCCCGGTTCAGCGGCCGGTCCAGGGCGATGCTGACCGAGGCCCGCAGTTCGTCGCCGTCCCGGACGGAGACCCGGTAGAACCGGTGCTCGCCGATCAGTTCCCGGTCGGTGTAGACGCCGGCGGCGAGCAGGGGCGCGGTCGCGCAGTCCGGCGCGCCCTTGACCACGGCCGGGGTGACCGGCGGCGGCTGCGCGGCCCGGTCGACGAGCTGCTTGATCCGGTCGGTCAGCTCCTCCTCGCTCTGCGCCGCGGCGTACGTGCCCCCGGTCGCCTGGGAGATGCAGACCAGCTGCTTGCGGGTCTTCTCGTCGGGGGCCAGGCCGAGCGTGTCGACGACCAGGTCGGTGCCCTGGGCGGCCAGCTCACGGGCCACGTCGCAGGGGTCGGGCGGGGTGCAGGTGTCCTCGCCGTCGGTGATCAGGACGATCCGGCGGGCCGATCCGGCGCCGTCGAGGTCCTTGGCCGCCTCGCGCAGGGACAGGCCGATCGGGGTGAACCCGGTCGGTTTCAGGGTGGCGATGGCGTTCTTGGCGGCGACCCGGTTGACCTGGCCGACCGCCACGATCTGCTGGGTGTCCTTGCAGCCGAGCTTCTTGTTCTCGCCGCCGTAGGTCGCGCCGAGCACCCGGATGCCGAGCTGGGTGGTCTCCGGCAGCGCGTCGACGACCTCGTTGAAGGCACGTTTGGCGACTGCCATCCGGGTCTCGCCGTCGATGTCGGCGGCCTTCATCGAGCCGCTGACGTCGAGGACCAGCTCCACCACCGGGGGTTCGGGGGTGGTCTCGTCGGCGTGGGCGGGGGAGGCGCCGAGAACGGCGGCCGCGATCAATCCTATTGCTGCCACTATGGACAGTTTTCTGTGGATCACGCGGCAAGATCATAAACATACTTCATCGGTACGGGTCTCTCGGGGCGGCGCGACCCATGGATGAACGTGTGATGAACAGCTCGCTCCGGCGTACGTATTGGCGGGTATTTGCGGCGGTTTCTGGCAGGTCAGGCGGTCGTACTATCCGGTCCCGAGCACCTCGATGCCGTCCGGAGTGGAAATGCCCGAGCAGAGCGGCCGCTATCAGAAGATCACGCTGCTGGGAAAGGGCGGGATGGGTGAGGTGTGGGAGGCGCTCGACAGCCACACCGGCCGGACCGTCGCGCTCAAGCTGCTCACCTCGGCCGCCCTCCTCGACCCGGAGCTGCGGGAACGCTTCCTGCGGGAGATGCGCCTGGCCGCCGAGATCGAGAACCCGTACGTGGTGGCCGTCTACGACTTCGCGGCGACGCCTCAGCCGTACATCGCGATGCGCCTGATCCGTGGCATCACCCTGGCCGAGGAGATCCGGATCGCCCCGCTCAACCCGGCGCGGGCGGTCGACATCGTCCAGCAGATCGCGTCCGCGCTGGCCGCCGCACACGCCAAGGGCCTGCGGCACCGTGACGTGAAACCGTCCAACATCATGCTGGAGCGCGGGCACCGGCAGGGGCACGATCACGCGTACCTCTTCGACTGGGGTATCGCGCACCGGATCGACACGGCCGACCCGGAGATCACCCGGGGTGGGCAGATCGTCGGCACGCCCTCCTACATCGCCCCGGAACGCCTGCTCGGCACCCAGTCGGACCATCGCGCCGACATCTACTCGCTGGCCGTCGTGCTCTACCAGGCGCTGACCGGGAAACTGCCGTTCGGCGACACCGGCATGCCGTTCCCGCTGCGGGCGCACCTGTTCGACCCGCCGCGCGGGCTGCCGCCGACGATTCCGGCCGAGTTGCGGCGGGTCGTCGAGAAAGGCCTGGCCAAAGACCCCGATCAGCGGTACGCGAGCGCCTCCGACTTCGGCGAGGAGGCCTGGGCGGCGCTGAACCCGCAGGCCGAGGCGCCGTCCCGGCTGTCCCGGGACGTGGCGTGGCCGGCCGGCGGCGGTGTGCTGGGCGCGGCCGCCGGACTGGGGCTGGCCTCGGCCGGCCTGCTCGACGCGACCTCGGCGCTGTGGGCGCTGCCCGCGCTCGCCGCCGCCGGCGCCTTTCTCGGCTGGGGCGTCCGGCCGGGCACCACCGGCCGGGACGACTCGACCCGCCTGATCGACGGAGCGACCCGATGAGACTCCGGCTGCTCGCCGTCGCCGTGGCGGTGCTGCTCATTCTGGTCGTCGTCTGGCGGGTGGCCACCCGTGAGGAGGCCGTGGCCACCGGCACGTGCGCCACGGCACCGACCGAGGTCAACGGCATCGTCGGCTCGGAGAAGGAGGCGTACCTCAAGGATCCGCGGGTCGTCGACGTGTTCCGCTGCGCCGGGTTCACGCTGCGGATCGACGCGGACGGCTCCCGTGACATGGCGAAGCGGGTCGCCGACGGGTACGACTTCGCGTTCCCCTCCAGCACCCCGACCGCCGAGAAGATCATGGAGGAGCGCGGGATCACCGAGTCGTACAAGCCGTTCTCCTCGGTGATGGGGGTGGCCACCTTCAAGCCGACGGTCGAGGTGCTGCGCGGCAAGGGCGTGGTGCGGACGGTCAAGGGCCGCGACGTCGTCTCGATCGCACGACTGGTCGAGATGAGCCGGGCCGGCACCACCTGGAAGAACATCAACCCGGGCTCGCCCAACGGCAACGTGGTGATGCTGCGGACCACCGACCCGGCCGACTCCAACTCGGCGATCATGTTCCTCTCCATCGCGTCGGCGGTGCTCAACGGCGACCGGCCGGTCAGCGGCGCCGACGCGCTGCCGAAACTGGTGCCCGACCTGTGCCGGCTGGTCCTGGACCAGGGCACCAAACCGAACACCAGCGGCGTGCTCTTCGAGGAGTACCTGACCGGTGGCCCGGAGCGGATCCCGATGGCGCTGGTCTACGAGTCGCAGTTCCTGGACACCGTCTCCGAACAGCGGGTGCCCGCCGACGGCGAGCGGGTGCTGCTGTTCCCCGACCCGACCGTGTACGCCTGGCACACCCTGGTGCCGCTCACCCCGGCCGGCCGGGAGGTCGGGAAGCTGCTGCGTGACGACGTGACCCTCAAGGACATCGCGGCCGAGTACGGGTTCCGCCCGCAGGGCCGCACCCTGGCCGACCGCCCGAACCCGCCGGTGGTCGTCGAGCCGCCCGACTACCAGGTGCTCGAACTGATGCTCGACAAGCTCGCCGAGCAGCGGAAGGCCGCACAGTGCCCGAAGTGAGACGTGTCCTGGCCGCCCTGCTCGCGGCGACGATCCTGGCCGGCTGCACGGGGGCGGAGACGCCACCGCCGCCGTCCCTGCTTCCGGTGAGCTCCGGACCGCCGGCGACGCTGCGGGTGCTGGCCGGCAGCGAACTGGCCGACATGCAGCCGATCCTCGACGAGGCGGCGAAGGCGACAGGCGTCTCGGTGCAGATGGACCTGATCGGCAGCCTGGAAGGGGCCGAGACGGTCGCCACCGGTAAGGCCGACGGGAAGTACGACGCGCTGTGGTTCTCCTCGAACCGCTACCTGGAGACACTGCCCGAGGCGAAACAGCGGCTCGGCAACGCCACCCGGATCATGGGCTCGCCGGTGGTGCTGGGCGTCCGCGCATCCACCGCACAGCGCCTCGGCTGGACCGGCCGGACCGTCACCTGGACCGACATCGCGACCGCCGCCGGCCAGGGCGAGCTGACCTTCGCGATGACCGACCCGGCTGCCTCCAACACCGGTTTCTCGGCGCTGGTGGCGGTCGCCTCGGCGCTCGACGGCAGCGGCCGGGCCCTGGACGCGGCCGCGATCGATCGGGTGGCCGCCCCGCTCACCGCCTTCTTCAGCGGGCAGCGGATCACCGCCGGATCGTCCGGCTGGCTCACCGACGCGTTCCTCGGGCGGATGACCGGCGCCGATCCCGGTCCGGCGGTGGACGGGCTGATCACGTACGAGGCGTCGCTGCTGGAGCTGAACACCTCCGGCAGGCTGCCCGAGCAGCTGACCGTGATCCGGCCGGCCGACGGGGTGATCAGCGCCGACTACCCGCTGACCCTGCTCACCGGCGCCGCCACCGGGATCCGTGACGCGCACGAGCGGCTGGCCGCCTACCTGCGCGGCGCCGCCGTCCAGGACCGGATCGTGCGGGACACCCGACGGCGGCCGGCGGTCACCGGGATCACACTGCCCGCCGAGTTGCCGGCCGCCCCCGTGGAACTGTCCTTCCCGGACACCCGGGAGGCGATCGACGCGTTGCTCACCGCCTACCAGGACCGGCTGCGGCGGCCGTCCCGGACGGTGTACGTGCTGGACGTGTCAGGCTCGATGCGGGGCGCCCGGATCACCCAGCTGAAGACCGCGCTCGCCGGGCTGACCGGCCTGAACACCTCGCTGACCGGGGAGTCCTGCCGGTTCCGCAGCCGCGAGGAGGTGGTTCTGCTCCCGTTCAGCTCGAAACCGGCGGCCGCGCAGCGGTTCACCGTGGACGCCGCCGACCCGCAGCCGTCCCGCGACCGGATGCGGGCCGCCGTCGGCCGGCTCTCCGCCGGCGGGGACACCGCCGTCTACGACTCGCTGCTCGCCGCCTACCGGGAGCTGGACGGCGCTGCCGACCGGAACCGGTTCGCCAGCATCGTGCTGATGACCGACGGCGAGAGCAACCGCGGCCGGGCCCTCGCCGACTTCACCGCCCAGCTGCGGAGACGACCGGCGACCGCCGAGCCGGTGCCGGTCTTCCCGGTGCTGTTCGGGGAGGCCGCCGAGGAGCAGATGCGGCAGGTCGCCCAGGCCAGCGGCGGCGAGGTGTGGGACGCGCGGGGTGGCGACCTGACGAAGGCGTTCTGCCAGATCCGCGGTTACCAGTGACCGGCACACACGCTATTTGAAGGCCGCGTGGCCGGTGAGGGCCTGGCCGATCACCAGCGTGTGGATCTCCGAGGTGCCCTCGTAGGTGAGGACCGACTCGAGGTTGTTGGCGTGCCGCAGCGGCGAATACTCCAGGGTGATGCCGCTGCCGCCGAGGATGGTGCGGCACTCCCGGGCGATGGCCAGCGCCGTCCGCACGTTGTTGAGCTTGCCGACGCTGATCTGGTGCGGCTTGATCGTGCCGGCGTCCTTGAGCCGGCCCAGGTGCAGCGCGAGCAGCGCCGACGTGTTCAGATCGACCGCCATGTCGGCCAGTTTCCCCTGGGTGAGCTGGAAGGCGGCGATCGGCTTGCCGAACTGGACACGCGACTTCGCGTAGTCGACCGCGGTACGCACGCAGTCGAGCGCCGCGCCGGCCGAGCCGAACACGATGCCGAACCGGGCCTCGCTCAGGCAGCTCAGCGGCGCCCCGAGCCCCTGCGCGCCGGGCAGCTGCGCCGACGCCGGCAGCCGTACCTCATCGAAGGAGAGCTCGCCGGTGATCGAGGCCCGCAGCGACAGCTTCTTCTTGATCGTCCGGGAGGTGAAGCCGGGCGTGTCTTTAGGGACGAGAAAACCCCTGACCCCTTCTTCGGTACGGGCCCAGACGGTCGCCACGTCGGCGATGCTGCCGTTGGTGATCCACATCTTGGACCCGTTCAGGATCCAGTCGTCGCCGTCCCGAACCGCCCGGGTGCGCATGTTCGCCGGATCGCTGCCGAAATCGGGCTCGGTGAGACCGAAACACCCGATCGCCTCCCCGGCCGCCATCCGGGGCAACCACTCCTGCTTCTGCTCCTCCGACCCGTACCGCCAGATCGAGAACATCGCCAGCGAGCCCTGCACCGAGACGAAACTGCGCAGACCCGAGTCGCCGGCCTCCAGCTCCAGGCAGGCCAGGCCGTACGCGACCGCGCTCGTCCCGGCGCACCCGTAGCCCTCCAGGTGCATCCCGAGGACCCCGAGCTTGCCCAGCTCGGGCGCCAGCTCGCGGGGGAAGGTGCCCTCCTCGAACCAGTCCGCCACGTGCGGGCGCACGTGGTCGCTCACGAACCGCGCCACCGTCTCGCGGATCTGCCGTTCCTCGTCACTGAGCAGGCTGTCGATGTCCAGCAGATCGAGCGGGTCGGTGAGGGTCATGACCTGATTCTGCACCGGCGGGCTCGTCAGCGTTCTCTCAGAGGGGTGATCTAGCCTCTTGATCATGGCGGCCTCGATACCTGGACTCAGCGACCTCGTCGATCCGGACGTCCGCGACCGGGTCGCGGAGTTCCTGACGGAGGTGGAGCAGGGGCTGCTGGCCGCGGTCACCAGTTCCGACCCGCTGATCGACGAGGCCGCGGCACACCTGGTGCGAGCCGGCGGCAAACGGTTCCGCCCGCTCACCGTCGCGCTCGGCGCCCAGCTCGGCGACCCGTCCCGGCCCGAGCTGCTGACCGCCGCCGTGATGATGGAGCTGACCCACCTGGGCACCCTGTACCACGACGACGTGATGGACGAGGCGCCGCTGCGGCGCGGCGCGGCCAGCGCGAACTCCCGGTGGAGCAACCGGATCGCGGTCTACGTGGGCGACTTCCTGCTGGCCCGGGCCGCGGAGATGGCCGCGAGCCTGGGTGACGAGGCGGTCCGCCTGCAGGCAGGCGTGCTCGTTCAGCTGGTCCGCGGGCAGCTCGCGGAGACCGTCGGCCCGCGCGGCGGCGACCCGATCCGGCACCACCTCCAGGTCGTCGAGGACAAGACCGCGTCGCTGATCGCCACGTCGGCCCGGTTCGGGGGTCTCTTCTCCGGGCTGCCCGAGCAGCACGTGCGGACGCTCGCCGAGTACGGCACCGCGATCGGCATCGCCTTCCAGCTCTCCGACGACCTGCTCGACATCGCCTCGGAGACCGCCCAGTCCGGCAAGACCCCCGGCACCGACCTGCGCGAGGGTGTGCCCACCCTGCCGGTGCTCTACGTGTTGTCCGACACTTCGTCAGGCAGCCCCCGTTTGCGGGAACTCCTGTCGAAAGGCCCGTTGACCGACGATGAGGAGCACGCTGAGGCGCTCGGCCTGCTGCGTGAGTCGGCGGCGCTGAAGCAGGCGCGGGAGACCGTGCACGGTTACGCCGAGGCGGCCCGGCGCAGCGCCGGCACCCTGCCCGCCGGGCCGGCCCGGAAGGCGCTCGAACAGCTCTGCGAATACATCGGCGAACGAACCGGCTGAGTTTTCTTCACTCCCCCGGCCTGGTGCCGATGGACGCTGTGCCAATTCTCTGGAAGAGCACAGCTGGGAGTGAGATGCGACGGGAAGAAGACGAGGGCTTCACCATCGTCGAGCTCATTGTCGCCTTGGCGGTTCTGAGTGTCGCCATGGCAGGCCTGGGCATGTTCTTCGTGGACGGCACATCAGCCGTTTCACAGCAGCGCGACGAGCGTCAGGCGTCACAGGTGGCGGCCACCGCCCTGGAGCAGATCCGGGCTCTGGAGGCCAAGGCGCTGATGGTGGGCCGGGGCAAGGACTCCGTCACGGCGCAGTGGAAGGCCGCAACCGACACCAGTGCCTTCAAGGAGCGGCTCAAGCCGTACCTGAAGAGCATGGAGATGGAGTGGTCGGCCGACGCCGACCCGGCGGCCGGTGACGAGGCGGCCATCCCCACCAAGACCAAGACGGTGACCGTGGGTGGCATCACCTTCGAGCAGTCGATCTTCGTGGGTGGCTGCGAGGTCTACTTCATGACGGCCGACGACGACTGCGTCGACCCGTCGACGGCCGCCAAGCGGCCCGCCGACACGACCACGATCCTGGAGTACTTCCGGGTCGTCGTACTGGAGACCTGGCCGCACAAGAGCTGCCCGGAGACCGGGGGGCGCTGCGCGTACATCGCCTCGACCCTGGTGTCCCGGGTCGCCGAGCCGGTCTTCGACGTCAAGCGCCCGTCGCCGGTCGTCCGGGATCTGACCCTCAACCCGGTGCCGGTCTTCTACAACGGCGTCACCATCGCCAACCCGTTCCAGTTCAAGGCCACCGGCGGCACGCTGCCGAACACGTGGACCTTCACCGGCCTGCCGCCCGGCATCACCGGCTCGGCGGACGGCTTGCTCAGCGGGAAGCCCACCAAGACCGGGACCTACTCCGGCGCGACCGCGAAGGTCACCGACGACTCCGGCCGCACGGACACCCTCAGCAACATCACCTACCGGGTGGTGGACCCGCCGACGATCACCCTCGCCTCGGCTCCGCGGACCCACGTCGGCGAGGCCGCGACCATCCAGCCGACCGCGGCCGGCGGTGACCTGACCGGCAGCCCCAAGTACGTGTTCAGCGCGACCGGGCTGCCGGCCGAGATGGCCATCAACAGCAGCACCGGGGCGATCACCGGCAACGCGATCGCCACCTACACGGCGGTCATCCGGGTCACCGACATCAACGGCGCCTTCGCCGAGGTCACCTACACCCACACGGTCTACCCGGACCTGGTCCTGGTGAAGCCGGCCGACCAGCAGGTCAGCTCCGGCGCCTCGGTCAACGCCACGGTGTCCGCATCAGGTGGTTACGGCACCTACACCTACGCGGCCACCAACCTGCCGACCGGCGTCACGATCAACACCAGCACCGGCAAGATCACCGGTGTCCCGCTCATCCCCGGCCGCTACCTGCCGACGGTCAGTGTGACCGACGGCCTGAGCCTGACGAAGAGCGACCGGTTCGTGCTGGTCGTCTCGAACCCGGCGGCTCTGGGCTTCACCTCGCCGACCACGGAGATGACCTCGACCTTGAACCAGGCGGTGACCGTCCCGGTCACCACCAACGCCGCGACCCTCGGCAACAAGGCCACCACGGTCACGGCGGTCGGCCTGCCGCCAGGCCTGACCTACAACAGCGGCAAGGACACCATCAGCGGTACGCCGACGAAGGCCGGCACCTACGTGGTGACCCTGACCGCGGTGAGCGTGACGCCGGCCCAGACCGCGATCACCACGTTCGTCTGGACCATCGCATGAAACTGATGAAGAGAAGGGAGAAGCGGGTGCGGCGGCGCGGCGATGAGGGCTATTCCCTCGTGGAAGTCCTGGTTGCGGCCAGCCTGATGTCCGTGGTGATGGCCGTGTCGGTGACCGCCATCCTGCAGATCTACTCAAGCATCAACCGCACCGAGGAGACGGTCTCGGTCCGCGACGCCATCGACGTCAGCTTCCGGCGGCTCGACCGGGAACTGCGGTACGCCACCTGGGTCTCCGACGCCAAGGCGGTGAACGGCCGCTGGTACCTGGAGTACGCGCTGCCGCTGGACAAGAACTCCGAATACCCGTGCCGGCAGATCAAGCTCGAGAACGGGGTACTCACCCTGGCGTCCTGGAAGCTGCCGTCGACCAGTCCGGCGAATCCGTTCGTCATCGCCTCGGGCGTGACCGCGGACACCACCAAGGGGCCGGTCGAGCTCTACGCACCGGGCGCCAAGCCGTACGCCTCGGCCGCCGCCGGCACCGCTGGTGTCGGCACCTCGTTCGAGACGCAGTTCCAGCAGATCCGGCTCAAGTTCGCGGTCAAGGTCGGCAAGGTCTCCCTGCCCTTCGACAGCGTCTTCACCGCTCAGAACATCGCCCGCGGATCGTCGTCGTTCAACGACTGCAGCAAGGGAAGGCCGACCTCATGACCACGCTCCGCTTCTCCCGCGATGATCGCGGTTCGCTGCCGATGGCGATGATGATCGTGACCGTCGGTGTCGTCATGGCGGCCATGATGCTGCCGGTCGTCGTCCAGCAGATCAAGACCACCCGCGGCATCGTCGACCGCAATACCGCCCTCAACGGGGCTCAGGTCGGCCTCGACGTGGTGATGGCGCGGGTCCGGGCCGCCTCCGCCGACAAGGACGGCGACGGTCAGTTGGAGGGCCAGCTCGAAGACATGCCGAAGTGTCTGGTCGAGGGTGACGCCGGGGTCTCCGGCACCGGCGAGAAACTCAAGTACAAGGTCGTGATCGAGTACTTCAACCAGGATGGTGACTCGTTGCTGTGTCCGCTCACCAAGGTGCCGGCCACCGCCAAGGTGACGTCCATCGGGTTGTCGCCGCAGTCCGCCGACTCCACCGATGAGAAGAAGCAGTTGAACGGGTCCCGCAAGCTGACCGCTACTTACGTCTTCTCCACCAGCAACACCAACATCCCGGGCGGCGCGATCCGGATCGCCGCGACCACGACCGGCAGCCTGTGCTTCGACGCCGGCTCGGCCAAGCCGACGGCCGGCACCGCCCTGGTGGCGAAGGTCTGCAACGGTTCCAGCAGCCAGCAGTTCGGCTACACGGCGGACCTGTACCTCAAGCTGATCAACTCGGAGAGCGGGACCAACAACAACCTCGGCATGTGCCTGACGCCGGCCAGCACCACGCACGCCAACAACGTCGCCCTGGTCTTCAAGAACTGCCCGGACGTGACCCGGTCCACCGAGTACCAGTGGAGCCTGGACGGCAGCAGCCAGTTCCACTCGACCAGCACCAAGTCGGCGATCGAGAGCTACTGCGTCAACCTCAAGGCCGCGAACACCATCGGCACCGCGGTCATCCTCAACACCTGCTCGGGCAACACCTCGCTGGTGATCTGGCGGTCCGACCCGGGTGTCGGCGCCGGCATGGCCGGTGACACCACCAACCAGCTCGTCAACTACGCCCAGTTCAGCCGCTGCCTCGACGTGACCAGCAAGAACACCAGCTCGTCGTACATGATCGCGTGGTTCTGCAAGCAGAGCCCGGCCGCCGCGGTCGACTGGAACCAGATCTGGACCCACCCGATCCCGGTCGCCCCCGAGTACAAGAAGACCGGCCCGATCGCGGTCAGCTCGAACAACAAGGACTACTACTGCTTGAAGTCGCCGCAGAGCACGTCCTCGACCATCTACGTCACGACGGTGTCCTGCGACCCCAAGTCCACGACGCTGGCCGACAACCTGATGTGGACCGTCTACCACGCCACCGACAACTACGCCTCCAGCTACCGGATCATGGACAGCAAGGGCTACTGCCTTCAGCCGACCGACCTCAACGCCGCAGTCAAGGACACCCACAGCGACGGCACGAGCAAGGTGAAGGTGGAGAAGTGCAGCAGCTCCGAGCTGCAGAAGTGGAACGCGCCCGCGAACATCAGCAAGCTGACGCCGATCACCGACGTCAATGAGGAGTGAGAAGGGCTCTTCCCCGGACTCGGGCTTCACCCTGGTGGAGACCATGGTGGCGATCGCCGTCGTCCTGGTGGTGACGGGATCGCTGACCGGGCTGTTCGTCGGCACGAGCCGGCTCGCGCATCTGCACGGCGACAAGCTGATCGCGATCCAGCTCGCCGACGACGCCATGGAACGGGTGCACGCTCTGAAGGTCGCGGCCGTCCTCACCGGCCGCGACCGGCAGAGTGTCACCGCGCAGTGGGCCGCACCGCTCGACGCGGTCGGCCCGATGCTCGACACCGCCCTCACCGACATCGTCTACGACACCGACGCCGCAACGGGCGCCGGCGCCACCGCGAAGCTCCCGACCACACCGCTGGAGCAGACCCTCAACGGGCTGACCTACCGGCAGCACTTCTACATCGGCAGCTGTGTCCGGCCGAGCGCCGACTCGTCCGAGTGCATCGCCGCCTCCGTCGCGGCCGGGCGTAGCAACCTCATCCCGTTCTACCGGGTCGTCGTCGCGGTGACCTGGCCCGGCATCCTTTGCCCGGACGACCTCTGCACGTACGTCAGTTCGTCGCTGATCGGCAGCAAGACCGAGGAACCGGTCTTCAACACGAACAGCAGCGCCGGCGTGCTGACCATGACCACCGAGATGGACGCCGTCGTCTACAACGACGTCACGCTGCCGGTGTCACTGAGCTTCACGGCCAGCGGCGGCGAGGGCAACCGCAACTGGTCGGCGCTGAACCTGCCGGCCGGACTGTCGATCAACGCGAACACCGGCGCGGTCAGCGGCACTCCGACCACGGCCGGCACCTATGCGACCCGGGTCATCGTCACCGACATCTACGACCAGGAGGACTACGTCGCCTGGAGCTGGCAAATCAAGGCGCTGCCGGTGATCAGCACCAGCAACACCAGCGCGTCGACGATCAGGGGCGGGGTCGCGTACACCAAGACCTTCGCCGTGACCGGTGGCTCCCCGACGCTCGTCTGGTCGGCGACCGGCCTGCCGCCGGGCCTCACCATGGCCTCCGACACCGGTATCGTCTCCGGCACCCCGACCGCGGTCGGTAGCTGGACCTCGACGGTCACCGTCACCGACGGCTACGAGCAGGCGGCTTCCAAGACGTTCACCTTCACGGCCGCGTCCCTGTCGCTGAGCGTCGCCGCACAGACCTTCACGATGGGTACGGCCACCACGGTCACGATCGCGGCGGCCGGCGGCATCCAGCCGTACGTGTACACCGGAACCAACCTGCCCACCGGGCTGACCATGGACTCCTCGACCGGTGTGGTGACCGGGACCCCGTCCAAGGCCGGCAGCTGGACCGTCGTGATCAAGGTGACCGATGCGGCCGGCAGCACGCTCAGCCGGAACGCCACCTGGAAGGTGACGTGATGAGGCGGCGTGACGACGGTTTCACCCTGGCCGAGCTGATCGTCGCGACGTCGCTGATGGGGGTGGTCACCGCGGTGACCACCGTCGCCATCGTGCAGATCTACCGGTCGTACAACTCGATCGACGCCGAGATCGAGGCGCAGACCCAGGTCACCGCCGCGTTCCGGACCCTGGACCAGGAGATCAGGTACGCCCGGAGCATCAGCGACCCGGCGACCATCGACGGTGACTTCTACGTCGAGTACCTGGTCAACCTCGACGACGTGGACACCTGCGTGGAGTTGCGGCTGCGCCCGTCGACGAGCGAGCTCCAGCGCCGCCAGTGGGTCAAGAACGCCGCTTCGCTCGCCCCGACCAGCTGGACCACGCTCGCGTCGCTGACCACGTCGGCGCAGCCGTTCACGGTCACCCCGGCCGACGCCAACGCCCTGGACGCCTTCCGCTATCAGCGGCTGCGGGTCTTCTTCACGGCGAAGGTCGGCTCCGGCGACGCCTCGGCGAGCCGGGTCACCGACATCACGTTCACCGCGCTCAACGCGACCGCCGACGACAACTCGGGCACCTGTACCGAGGCCAGGGGAGTGAGCTCATGAGGTCGTGGCGCCGCCGCGGGGACGACGGGTCGCTCCCCATCGCCGTCCTGATCACGCTGGTCGGCGTCAGCCTGAGCGCCATGCTCACCTCGATGGTGGTCAACGCGATCAGTGACTCCAACCTCCAGGCCCGGCGGGTGCTGGCACTGCACGCCGCGCAGGCCGGGCTGGACATCGGGCTGGCCCAGGTGCGTGGCGCGGTCAAGACCAACGCCATCACCGGCGCCGAGGAGGGCGACCGCTCCGCGCTGCCGTGCAGCCCGCTCACCGGCACCGTCGGGGCCGGCAACGCGTCGTCGTACACGGTCTCGGTCAACTACTACCGCACCGATCCGCAGGGCAAGGACGCCGCCTGGCTGACCGACAACGCGATCTCCTGCGCCACCGTCAACGGGCCGCAGTACGTGCCGGCGTACGCCCGGTTCACCGCGGTCGGCAAGGCGGTCACCGGCGGGCGCACCCTGACCCGGACGCTGAGCGGCACCTACGTGCTGCACACCACGAACGCCAACATCTACGGCGGGCTCATCCACGCCTATCGGACCAGCAGCAGCGTCAAGGACTACTGCATCGCGGCCAGCTCCGGCGACCCGTCCACCACCACCGTCACCATGCAGCTGTGCAGCCCCGGTGCGGTGTCGCAGACGTGGGCGTACACCGACAATCTCCAGATCGTGCTGGTCGCCTCGCAGAAGCCGTCCCGCCCGCTCGGCATGTGCCTGGAGGCGGGCACCACCCACGTCACCGGCAACGTGGTCACCGTGCAGCCGTGCCAGGGCTCCAAGCCGTCGATGTACCGGCAGCAGTGGAGCTTCAACGGCTCCGCCGAGTTCGTCGGCTCCGAGCTGACCGCCGGCACCAACACCGACGGGTCCTGCTTCTACCGGGAGTTCGACGGCGTCGCGGACAGCCAGCTCCTGCTGATCGTCAACTCGTCGGCGTGCAACACCAGCTCGGTCAACGCCCGCCGGTGGTCGCCGGATGCCGCGGTCGGCGCAGGCATGGCCGCCTCCCCGGCCGGGCAGGCGGTCGGCCAGCTGGTCAACTACAACCAGTTCGGCAGGTGCCTCGACGTCACCGAGAAGAACGTCAACTTCGGCCACCTGATCGCCTGGCCGTGCAAGCAGAACCCGAACCCGGCCAACGTCGAATGGAACCAGCGGTACAGCCTGCCCGCGCTCGACTCGTCGAAGGCCGGCACCGCCGACAACCACGCCACCGGGACGATCACCACCAACAACGGCACGCTCTACTGCCTGACCAGCCCGTTGTCGACCGCGGTGGGCCAGTACGTGCAGACCAAGACCTGCACCGGCGCCGCCAACCAGCGATGGACCGTGTACGGCGAGACGAACAAGTACGCCAGCAGCTACCAGATCATCGACAGCACCGGGCGGTACTGCCTCCAGCCGCGTGACCCGAAGTCGGCCAATCCGGACTACTACCAGCCGACCACGTACAAGATCAGCAAGATTTATGTCGCCGAGTGCGACGGCTCCACTCTCCAGAAATGGAACGCCGACCAGAACGTCATTGCCGCCCTCGCCCTGAAGGACGTCAAGGAAACGAACTAGGTGGGAAAGAACTAGGTGGGGAAGAAGTTGCCGTAGACGTCGAGTGCGGCGCCGGCGGTGGCAGCGATCGCCTCGTAGGTGTCGCCGCCGGCGTTGCGCCCACCCGTGGGGTGGGTGTACTTCGCGGTGAACGTGTACGTCCCCGGGGCCAGCGTGTCGTCCGGGGAGAGGGTGAACCGGTAGAGCAGGGCACCCGCCTCCTCGGTGACCGTGGTGCTGACGCTGCCGCCGGGGACCTGCTTGGTGCCGCCGCGCGACACCAGCCCGTCGGTACGCGCCACCCGGATCACCACTTCCAGGTCGGTCAGCTCCTCGGTGGTCTTCACCGTGACGACGCTCGCGCCCTGGGTGTCGCCGCTGTCCGGGTCGATCGAGCCGTCCGACCAGAGCGGCCCCTGACTGACCCGGGTGAAACCGGGTTGCCCCTTGGTGAGCGACGGCGACGGGGTGGCGGACGGGGTGGTCCGGTCCGGGGTCGGCCGGTTGGTCGGCGGCTTGGCCGGGCTGCTGGTGGCGGGACTGGACGGCGCGACGCTGACCGGATCGGTGGAGACCGGGCTGGCCTCGGTGGTCGCCGGGGCGATCGACTGCACCGGAGCGGCCTCGTCCCGGTCGTCGGCGCCGGCCAGCGCCCACGTGCCGATGCCGCCTCCGCCGAAGACGGTCACGACGGCGGCGACCACGGCGGCCATCCGGAACCGGGGGCCGCGCCGGGCGCCCGGCAGGACAGCCCGCCGGCGGCCGTGGCCGGTGTCCTGCATCGCGGCCATGGTGATCCGGTCCAGCATGGCGTCACGGTCCGGGCGGTGCCGGTCCGCCTCGGCCCGCAGCGCCGCCCGGAGCCGGTCGTCGGAGGGTTTCATCGTGCCGCCTCCCAGCCGTCGATGCGGACGTGGTCACCCAACAGTTCGGCCAGCTGTTTCGCCCCGCGCGAAGTGGAGCTCTTCACCGCGCCGACGGAGATGCCGAGGATTGTCGCGACCTCGCGTTCCGGCAGGTCGAAGGCGTAGCGCAGGACCACGCAGGCACGCCGGCGGTGCGGGAGCCGGCGCAGCGCACCACGGACGTCGAGGACGGCGGGCACGTCGGTGTCCCGGCCGCGGCGCAGCGACTCGAACGACAGCAGGCGCTCCCGGCTGCGGCGGCGTACCCAGTTGCGGGCCAGGTTCATCACGATGCCATGACCGTAGGCCACCGGGTCGTCGGCCGCGATCACCCGGTCCCAGTGCCGCCACACCTCGGTCAGCGCATCGGCGGCCAGGTCGTCGGCGACGTCGGACTCGCCGGTCATCAGGTACGCCAGACGCGACAGTGAGGCATGATGCCGCTCGAAATACGCGTGGAAGGCATCGTCACGCAACCGGCACACACCTCCTCGTTGCCATCAGACCGGACGGCGGTAGAGATCAGACCGGACGACGTTAGAGATCGGGCCGGGTCCGGGGCAAGGGCTGTTCGGCCGGTGAGACGTGGATATCAGCGAGCCATCGTCTACCTTCTCGATCATGGAAATAGGGATTGCCGGATTCCTGGCCGGCTTCCTCATCTCGATCGTGACCGCGCCGGTGGGTGTCTCCGGCGCGGTGTTCCTGCTGCCCGTCCAGCTCAGCATCCTGCACGTGCCCAACCCGGCGGTCACCCCGACGAACCTGCTCTACAACGTGGTCGCCGGCCCCGGCGCCCTGCTGCGCTACCCGCGGCAGGGCGGGTTCGACAGGCCGCTGACCCGGCTGCTGATCGCCGGCACCCTGCCCGGGGTGGTGCTGGGAGCGTTCCTGCGGGTGTTCGCGCTGCCCGGCCCGCGGGTGTTCCGGCTGGTCGTGGCGGCGGTGCTGCTGCCACTCGGGGTCTGGCTGTGCCTGCGCGCGGTCCGGCCCGCCCCGGTCGTCGAGCGGCGGCGTGACCTGCCGATCGTCTGGCTCGGGCTGGGCGTCGGCACGGTCGGCGGGATCTACGGCATCGGCGGCGGCTCGCTGCTCGGCCCGATCCTGGCCGGCAGTGGCATCCCGATGGCCACGGTGGCGCCGGCCGCGCTGGCGTCCACGTTCGTGACCTCGATCGCCGGCGCCGGCACGTACGGCCTGATCGCCCTCACCACCGGCGGCGCCGAGATCGCGCCGCACTGGACGCTCGGCCTGCTCTGCGGTCTCGGCGGCCTGATCGGCGGCTACCTGGGCGCCCGGTTGCAGCGGCACCTCCCGGAGGCGGCGCTGCGGTTCCTGCTGGGCGCCCTGGCGATAACCCTGGCCGTCGTCTACCTGTTCCAGGCCTCCTAGCCCGCGGGAGGCCTGGAACCGTCACGTCAACGGAGCGACCGGCACCGGGCTGACCCGCCAGATCCGGGCGGCGTAGTCGGCGACCGTCCGGTCCGAGCTGAAGAAGCCACTGTGCGCCGTGTTGAGGATCGACATCCGCGTCCAGCGGCCCGGATCGCGCCAGGTCTTCTCCACGTGCTCCTGGCACTCCAGGTAGGAACGGAAGTCGGCGAGCGTCAGGTACTCGTCCCAGTCGAGGAGGCTGCCCGCCACCCGCCGGCCGACGTCACCGAAGACACCGGAGGTGAGGGTGTCGATCGCAGCCCGCAACTCCTCGTCCCGCTCGTAGAAGTGCCGCGGGTGGTAGCCGTTCATCCGGGCCTGGGCGGCCTCGTACGCGTCCATGCCGAAGAGGAAGAAGTTGTCCTCACCGACCCGGGCGCGGATCTCGATGTTCGCGCCGTCCAGGGTGCCGATGGTGACGGCGCCGTTCAGGGCCAGCTTCATGTTGCCGGTGCCGGACGCCTCCTTGCCGGCCAGCGAGATCTGCTCGGACAGGTCGGCGGCCGGGACGATCCGCTCGGCCAGCGTCACGTTGTAGTTGGCGGGGAACACCACCTTGAGGTACGGCGACGCCACCGGATCCGCCTCGATCCGGGCCGCGACCGTGGCGATGAGCTGGATGATGTCCTTCGCCGCGTGGTAGGCGGGCGCGGCCTTGCCGGCGAACAGCACCGTGCGCGGCACCCAGTCGGCCGCCGGGTTCTGCCGGATCCGCTGGTAGAGCGTGATGACGTGGAGCAGTTTCAGCTGCTGCCGCTTGTACTCGTGGAACCGCTTGATCATCACGTCGGTGAGCGAGTCGGGGTCGCCCACGGCCAGGTCGACCTTGTTGGCCCGCTTGATCGCCTGCCAGCGCTCACGGAACGAGGCGTCGTCGGCGAGCCGCTCCAGCCCGGCGAGTTTCTCCAGGTCACGCAGCCAGCCGTCGTCGCCGAGGCCCTCGGTGATCAGATCGGACAGCCGCGGGTTGGCCAGCTTGACGAACCGGCGGGGCGAGACGCCGTTCGTGACGTTCTGGAACTTGGCCGGCCACAGGGCGGCGAAGTCGTCCAGGACCGTCTCGCGCAGCAGTTTCGAGTGCAGCTCGGCCACCCCGTTGACGGCCTCGGTGCCGACCACCGCGAGGTGCGCCATCCGAACCCGGCGCTCCGGCTCCTCCTGAATGATCGACATCCGGCGCAGGCGGTCGTGGTCGCCGGGGAACCGGGCCTCCACCTCTCGCAGGAACAGCATGTTGATCAGGTAGACGATCTCCAGGTGCCGGGGGAGCAGCTTCTCGAACATCCGGACCGGCCACGTCTCCAGGGCCTCCGGCAGCAGGGTGTGGCAGGTGTACGCGAAGGTGCGCCGGGTGATCTCCCAGGCCTTCTCCCACTCCACCTCGTACTCGTCGACGAGCAACCGCATCAGCTCGGGGATCGCGATCGTCGGATGGGTGTCGTTGAGCTGGATGACGGTCTTGTCGGCGAACGTGTCCCAGCCCTCGTTACGCAGCCGGAACCGGCGCACGATGTCCCGCAGCGAGCAGGAGACCAGGAAGTACTGCTGCTTGAGCCGCAGTTCCCGGCCCAGTTCGGTGCTGTCGTCAGGGTAGAGGACCTTGCTGATGTTCTCGGCGCGGACCGCCTCCTGCACGGCCTCCGCGTACTGCCCGGCGGAGAACCGGCTCAGGTCGAACGAGGCCTCGCTGGCCTTCGCGCTCCACAGCCGGACGATGTTCACCGTCTCGGTGCCGTAGCCCGGAACCAGCATGTGGCTGGGCTCGCCGAGCACGATCTCACCCGGCACCCAGGTCTTGCGGGTCTCCGAACCGGCGACCGGCTCGGTGTGCCCGTAGAAGCCGACCGCCTGCCTGTCGTCGGGCGCCGGGAACTCCCACGGATTGCCCTGGAACGCCCAGTCGTCGGGCAGCTCGGCCTGCCCGTGCTCGGTGATGATCTGACGGAAGATGCCCAGGTCGTAACGGATGCCGTAGCCGACCGCGGGGATGTCCCGGGTGGCCAGCGAGTCGACCAGGCAGGCGGCGAGACGGCCCAGGCCGCCGTTGCCGAGGCCCGGCTCGACGTCCAGGTCCTCCAGGTCCTCCAGGCTGAAGCCGAGGGCCTTGACCGCCTCGGCGGCCAGCTCGCCGGTGCTGGAGTAGAGCAGGTTCTGTTCGAGCTGCGCGCCCAGCAGATACTCCGCGGAGAGGTAGTACACCCAGCGCGGATTGCTGGCGAACTGTGCCGCGGCGGTCCGGGCCCGGCGCTCGGCGAGATGGTCGCGCACGGTCTGGGAGAGAGCCTCGTACGCATCCCGTGCGCTCGCCGACTCCACCGTCGTGCCGCGCCGGTAATAGAGGTTGCTCAACAGGTCCTGCTGGAACTCATCGGTGGTCCTGCCCAGTTTGCGTAGACCGATGCCCTGTCGAAGATCCATGCCGTCATTGTGCCCTCCGGAGGTTTCAGAACACCCCTCTTGGAGCTAACGGCCGGAGCGTCCCCTTTCCGACACGACGTCAGGTCCGGGTCATTCGCCTGGTCAGCTCGGTGCGGCGGGCTTGCTGCACCGACCTGGCCTTGCCGGTCACGAAGCCGCGCAGCGGTCCGGGCGAGCGCACCTCGATCGTCTCGGTCACCTCGGTGCCGGCGCCGTCCGCGACCAGATCCACCGTGGAGTCCAGCCGCACCGCGCCGGGACTGACCACTGAGCTGATCACCTGGCCGTCCAGGGCCGTCATCGTCACCCGGATCGGGTTGTCCCACCGCAGCGGGCCCCACCGGAACCGTTCCACGGCCACATACGACACGGCGTCGCGCCCGAGGTCGTCGCGCGCCGGACGGACATCCCGGACGACCACCACGAGCGGGGACAGCCCGACGTAGCTCTGTGGGTCGGTCAGATGGGCGAACACCTCGGCGGGTGGCGCGCCGACGGTATAGGTGACGCTGAACCGGTCGATCGGCATGCGCCATTCTCGCAGTCCCACCCGAGCCGTAGCCGCACGGCCGGGGTGGGACACTTCCGTGTGCTCCAGGAACTGCTGCCGCCCTCCGTGATCACCGCCGAGGCGTTCACCGACGACCCGGACGAGCCGTGCTTCCCCGGCGAGGAGGATCTGGTCGCGAGGGCTGTCGACGGCCGCCGCCGGGAGTTCGTGACCGCCCGCCGCTGCGCCCGCGAGGCCCTGGCCCGGCTCGGCTACGCCCCGGTGGCGATCCGCCCCGGACCGCGCCGTGAACCGGTCTGGCCGGACGGGGTGGCCGGCAGCATCACCCACTGCGCCGGCTACCGGGCCGCCGCCGTCGCCCGCATCACCGACGTGACCAGCCTGGGCATCGACGCCGAGCCGCACGCCCCGCTGCCGCCCCGGGTGTTCCCGGCGGTGACCACGCCCGGCGACCGGGAACACCTGGCCCACCTGGCCGCACAGGACCCCACGGTGCACTGGGGCCGGCTGCTGTTCTCCGCCAAGGAAGCCGTCTACAAGGCGTGGTTCCCGGTGACCCGGCGCTGGCTCGGCTTCGAGGAGGCGAGCCTCACCATCGACCCGGAGCGGGGCACCTTCGCCGCCCGGATCCACATCGAATCGCCCTGGCCGGCCCTGCACGGGCGCTGGCTGGTGTCCGAAGGGCTCGTGCTCACCGCGGTGACCATCAGCCGGTGAAGTCGCCGGTGAAGTCAGTCGTAGTGCTGGAGCTCCGGCCAGACCAGGGACCACGGCCGGTCCATCCGGCACACGTGGACGCGGATGCCGACCTCCTCGTTCTCCACGCCTGACGAGTTGCGCAGGGTGGTCTTGGCCGCGCACGTCCCGAGCCCTTCGGGCGGGGTGTCCAGCACCGCGATCACGATCTTCTTCGAGTCCGGCGGCGGGCCGTACTCGTGCAGCGCGTTGTGCCCGCTGTAGACCTCCGGCAGGCGCAGCGACGGGCCGTACCGATCGAGCGCCCCGGCCTCGCCGTAGTTGCCGGTGAACAGCACCGACCGGGCCTTGTCGGCGGCCGACAGCCCGGCCCACACCGTGCCGATCTGCCACACGTAGTCCCGCCAGCCGACCTGGTCGGCGATCGTCTGGTTGACCTCGGCCGGCAGTGTCCCGGCCAGATCCTCCTCCGGGATCACCGGCAGCGACGACACCACGGCGGCGGCCGACATGACCAGCGCCGCGCCGCCGGTCAGCAGCTGACGGCCGCGCCGGCCGGCTGCCCAGCGCGCCACCGCGACCGCGCCGATGGCATGGAGCCCGAGCAGGAGCCCGGCCGTGTAGTAGGGCTGCCCGGCGACGACGAAGACCACGACGAGCATCAGCGGGTACGCCACCGCCAGCGCCCGCAGCCGCCGCAACCTCGGATCCCGGACCAGCACGACCAGCCCGGCGATCCACACCGGAGGCAGTGCCAGCCACGCGAACTGGAGCGGCAGCAGCATCACCCGGGACTCGTCGCCCTTGTTCTCCGCGATCGCGGCCGCCATCTCCGCCTGCGGGAACCCGTTCACCACCTGGTAGATCAGGTTCGGCGCGCCGATCACCAGAGCCGCCGCCACCCCGAACCAGAGGTGCCGGGACCACAGCACCGGCCGTGGCCCGGCCAGCAGCAGGCCCGCCGCCAGACAGACCAGCAGCAGCACGACGAGATGCTTGTTCCACAGGCCTAGCCCGGCGACGATCCCGGCGCCGAGCCACGCCCACGGGCGGCCCCAGAGCAGCGCCCGGACCACGAAGAACAGCACGCCGGCCCAGACCAGCAGGTCGGGTGTGGAGGTCGAGGTGACGTGCGCCGACGACAGCGGGAACACCCCGAACACCGCGGACGCGGCGAGCGCCTGCGCGGCCGTCCCGCCGCCTGCCTCGCGGGCGATGGCGGCCACCACCAGCGCGGTGAGCATGAGCAGCACGGCGGCCGGCACCCGGATCGCCCACAGGTTGTCGCCGAACATCTCGATACCGAGCCGGACCAGCATCGGCGTGAACGGCGGCTGGTCGGGGTAACCCCATTGCGGGTGCTCGCCGAGGACCCGGAAGTACAGCTCGTCACGGTGGTAGTCGTAGTCACTGGCGGTGATCAGAAGCAGTAGCCCGGCGGCTGACGCGATCAGGCCGACGGGCCACCAGGCGTACGGCGGGCGGGCGGATTCCATACGATGCGTGTCCACATTGCTACTCAGCGCGTCGACCACTGATTCACCGTACGGGTTGCCGCCCACCGGCCGCCAATGTCAACTCGACCAGCCCGCCCCCAGGAGGCAGGTGCCACACCCACGGCACGCCCCGTCACCCTCGACCGTGCCGTCGGCACGCAGCGCGTACGGGCAGGGTTCACCGGTGGGTGTCGGATACCGGCGGTCCGGCTCGACCTCGGGCGGCTGTTCCGAAACGGTCGTGGTGGTCATGCCTCCATTGGCCCACGGCACGCCCCGCCGGGAACCGGGCCGGAAGTCCCGCCGATTCGGGCGGGTCATCCCGTGGATCCCCGGTGCAATCATGAGTTCGGCAACATCCGTCGATGTCCACGGAGGAGTGTTGACCGAGCCCCGACCGAGTGAGCCCGACGGGCCGGCCGCGATCCAGCGGGCCCGTGCCGGCGTGCGCTCCTGGGTGCGGGCGGCCGGTCAGCGGACCCGGTCCGGGCTGCGGTCGGCCAGCCCGTACGCCATCCTCGCTTTTCTCACCGCCTCGGCGGTCGCCCCGATCGCCGGCGCCGGGCTCGGCGCGTCCGACGCCTTCACCGTCGCCCTCGACCAGGTCGGCGGCCTGGGCAGCAACTTCCTCGCCGACACCCTGAACGAGACCGCGAAACGGCTGCGCGAGCAGGACCCGAAGGCGACCGGCTGGACCGAGGAGCAGTGGCGTGACGCGATCGCCGCCGATCTGCTGCCCCGGCTCGCCGCGGCCGACGAGCGGGGCCGGGCCCTGCACGACGAGGTCTCCCGGGTGCTGCGCGAGGTGGACGCGGTCGGCGCCGCGATCACCGAGGCGGCGAACACCGACGAGGAGCTCCGGCACGCGCTGGAGGCGGCGTTCCGGGAGCTCGGCATGGGCGTCGGCGAGCTGGGCTGGATGCTCACCGAGGTTCGGCAGAGCGTCGACGGTCTGCGCCGGCAGTTCGCGGTGCAGAGCCTGGAGCTGAGCCGGCAGCTGGAGCAGGTCCGGCGGCACCTGGCCGAGGTGACCCGGGAACAGCTGCCGGCCGGCGACGAGGTGCCGGCCGATGTGCCCGGGGGAGTCGTTCCGCCGTACCCCGGTCTGGTCAGCTTCCAGCCGGAGGACGCGCCCCGCTTCCGTGGCCGGGAGACGCAGATCGCGCAGCTGCTCAGCCGGCTCGCCGAGCAGGCGGTCGGCGGCCCGCCGCTGATCGTCACCGGGGTGTCCGGCGCGGGCAAGTCGTCGCTGCTGCGGGCCGGTCTGCTGCCCGCCCTCGGGGCCGGGGTGCTCGGTGACGAGCCGGCGTCCTGGGCGTGGGTGCTGACCAGTCCCGGCTCGTCCCCGCTGGCCGACCTGGTGGCCCGCCTGCGCGGTCTGACCGGCCCGGACCGCGAGGTGCCGCACGACGACCTGCTCGAAGCCGTGCGCGAGGAGCCGTACCGGCTGGGGGCGCTCGCTGCGAAGGCGGCCGCCGCCGGTCGCCGCCCGGTCGTGGTGATCGACCAGTTCGAGGAGCTTTTCACCCAGTGCCCGGACCCGGCGGAACGGCTCGCCTACGCGTCCGCGCTGGCCTCGGCGGCGCCCGCGCTCGTGGTGATCGCCGTCCGCTCCGACTTCTACCGGGAGTGCGCCGCGCTGCCCCCGCTCGCCCGGATCCTCGCCGCCGGGCACGTGGTCCTCGGCGCGCTGGACGCCGACGCGATCCGCCGGGCCGTCGTCGAACCGGCCGAGCACGCCGGCCTGACCGTCGAGCCGGGCCTGCCCGACCTGCTCCTGCACGATCTGGGCGCGGACGGGCGGGACGGCTACGAGCCGGGGGCGCTGCCGTTGCTGGCCCACGCGCTGCGCGCCACCTGGGACCGGCGCGAGGGGATCCGGCTCACGGTGGCCGCCTACCGGGCCACCGGCGGCATCCGGCACGCCATCGCTGAGACCGCCGAGGGCATCTACCTGGACCTGCCGCCGGACGATCGGGACCGGCTCCGGGACGCGCTGCTCGCGCTGGTCGCGGTCACCGGCGACGGCACGGCCGTGCGCCGCCGTGGCGAGCGGGCGGCGAGCGACTCCCGGGTGCTGCGCCGCCTGGTCCGGGCCAGGCTCGTCACGGTCGGCGCGGATACCGTGGAGATCAGCCACGAGGCGCTGCTGACCAGCTGGCCCCGGCTGGCCGGCTGGGTCGCCGAGGCCCGCGAGGACCTGCTGCTGCGCCAGTCGGTGACCGAGGCGGCCCGCGACTGGGACCGGTCCGGCCGCGACCCCGACCTGCTGCCCCGTGGCTCCCGGCTGCTGGCCGCCCGCGAGCGGGTGCCGGCCGGGGACGGGGTGCCCCCGCTGGTCGGGGAGTACCTGGCGGCCGGGGGCGCGGCCGCCGAACACGAGCAGCGGGCCCGGGAGCGGGCCACCCGGCGGCTGCGCCGGATGGTCGCCGGCCTGGCCGCGGCGCTGCTGCTGGCCGTCGGCGGCGGCCTGGTCGCGGTGGAGGGCCAGCGCACCGCCGGCGCGGCCGGCCGGGACGCCCGGTCCCGGCAGTACGCCGCCGAGGCCCTCGCCCTGCTGGATCACGACGAGCCGGCCGCGGTCCGCCGGGCGCTGGCCGCGTGGGGTGAGGAGCCGACCGCGGAGGCCCGGGGCGCGCTGCTCTCCACCCAGATGGTGCGGTTCGCCGGGCACCTCGGCACGGTCCCGGGCGGCAACTCGGCGGCGGTCAGCCCGGACGGGTCGCGGATCGCGATCGGCGACAACAGGGGTGTGGTCCGGCTCTGGGACACTGCGACGCTCACCGAGGTCGGCCCGCCGCTCGCCTACCCCGCGCCGCCGGCCGGGCTGGACAAGGTCTGGGTGAACTCGGTGCAGTTCTCCCCGGACGGCCGCTATCTGGCTTCCGGCGCGATCGTGCCGGACGGGGTGCGGATCTGGGACGCGGCGACCGGCGAGCCGGTTCGCACCCTTCCGGCCTACGGGGCGGTCGGCTGGCTGCCCGGCACTGCCACGGTGGTGGCGACCCGTACCGACGGGCAGCGTGATCTGGGTTTCTGGGACGCGGTCACCGGCCGTTCGATCCGCACCATGGCGGCCGGCGGCGACGGTGTCATGTCGCTGTCGGTGAGTCCGGACGGCAAGCATGTCGCGACGGCCGGGGCGGCCGGCCGCGCCGAGGTCCGGCGGATCAGCGACGGTGCCCGGACGATGTCGCTGACCGGCCCGCAGTACCTCGCCTTCGCGCCGGACGGCTCGCTGATCACGAACGAGGCGAGCAGCGGCGGCCACGGCCGGCTCAAACAGTGGGAGGCCGGCACCGGCCGCAAACTCCGGGACATCACGCCGGCCGACCACACCAGCGCCCCGCCGGCCCCGTTCGTGGTCACCGGCGACGGCATGATCATCGCGGCGGCCGCCTTGCGCAACGCGGACCTGTGGTCGCTCAGCGACGGCACGCTCAGCACCCTGCGTACCGGCCTGTCCTCCTACGGCGCGGCCGCCGCGTCGGCGAACGGGCAGGTGGTCGTGGTGACCGCGCCGACCGGGCCGTCCGTGGTGCACAGGCGGGTGGTGAACTCGCTGAACACCGACGGCGAGGTCTACGGCGCGGTGTTCTCGCCGGACGGGCGGCGGATCGCGGCCGGCGGTGCGGACGGCACGGTCCGGATCTGGGACACCGCCACCCGGGAACCGACCGGCTCGTTCCGGCCGGCCGGCCCGGTGAGCGGCCTGGTGTACACCGCGGACGGGCTGCTCGGCATGATCACCGCCGCGCGGACCCTGGAGGTGTGGGACGAGTCCGGGAGACGGCAGCACTCGGTCGCCCTGGGCCTGTGCGGCGGCGACCTGGCCGTGTCGCGGGACGGCGAGTTGCTGGCGGTCGCGCTGTTCAGCTGTCTCGGTGAGAGCGAGACCTGGCCGCCCGGCGAGATCCACGTGTACGACGTGGCCGCCCGCCGGATGCGCGGGAAGATCATGCTGGCGAAACCGGACGAGGAGAAGAACGAGTCGGCGTACGCGCTCGCCTTCTCCGCCGACGGGTCGGTGCTGCACGCCGGGGTCACCCTCAGCAGCGTCGCGCGGGAGAATGCCGGGTTCTCCGGGATCCTGCGGTCCTGGCGGGTGGCCGACCTGACCCCGGTGGGCGAGGCCCGGCCGCTGGGCGCCTACCAGCCGCTGGATCTCGCGGTCGCGCCGGACGGCCGGACGATGGCGGTGACCGGGACGAACCGCCTCGTCGACGTGCGCAGCGGGGACGGCGCGGTGTCCCTGTGGACCACCGCGGAACAGGGTGACCAGATCGACCGGGTGGCCTTCTCCCCGGACGGGCGCACGATGGCGGTCAGCGACCGGAGCGGGCCGATCCATCTCTGGGACACGACGGCCCGGGCCCGGACCGCCACCCTGCGCGGGCACATCGACGCGATCGGCGCGCTGGCGTTCGCGCCGGACGGCGGGCTGCTGATCAGCGGATCCTTCGACTCACTGGTGTCGGTGTGGCCGCTGGATCCCGCGGTGGCCGGCCGCCGATTGTGCGGCATAGCCGCCGGGCTGAGCCGCAACGACGCCCAGCCCGTCCCGGACTATTGCCAACAGTTCCGCCAGTGATGTGCCCCGCCGGACCAAGTTGGAAATGCCGGATTCGTCCCCGGCAGGCTCGTAGATCTCGGCGAGCGGCGAACCGGGGTTCCGAACGCGGGTCAGATCTGGCGGTTTCGGCCGGCGGCCATGCCGGCGATGATCTGCGGGATCATCAGGGCCACCATCAGGGCCAGCGGGACCCGCCAGCCGCCCGAGGCGTCGTGCAGCGCGCCGATCAGGATCGGGCCGGGGATCGCGAACAGGTACCCGATGCTCTGCGCGAACGCCGACAACTGCACCACCGTCGCGGGTGTCCGGCCGCGGAGCGCGATCATCGTGAGGGCCAGCGGGAACGCGGCGTTGACGACACCGAGCAGGATCGCCCACACCCACGGGGCGGCCGCCGGATCGGCCCACAGACCGGCCCAGCCGGCGATGCCGAACAGGCCGAGCGTGAGAGCGATGCCGCTCTGCGAGCGGAGGCGGCCGGCGTACGACGACAGCAGGAACGACAGCGGCACGCCGAGCAGGGACGTGACCGCGAACAGGACACCGGCCAGGGCGGGGGAGAGGCCGGCGTCGCGGTAGATCTCCGGGAGCCAGCCGATGATCACGTAGGCGGAGGTGGACTGCATCCCGAAGTACACGGCCAGGGCCCAGGCGACCGGGTGCCGGCTCACCCGTACCGCAGAAGGGGTGTCGGAAGCGATCGCGGTCTCGCGCGTGCGGGCCATCAGCAACCACGGGGGAAGGGCGAGCAGCGCGGCGAGGGACCAGCAGGCCAGGCCCAGCCGCCAGTCGCCGTCGAAGGCGCCGGTGATCGGCACGGTCGCGGCAGCGGCCGTGGTGGCGCCGATGTTGAGCGCCACCGAGTAGAGGCCGGTGACGGTGCCCACCCGGTCCGGGAAGCGGTCCTTGACGATCGACGGCAACAGCACGTTGACCAGCGCGATCCCGGCCAGGGCGACCGCGCTGAACAGCAGGAACAGCGCGGAACCGCCGGTGAACGGCCGGATCGTCAGGCCGGCCGCCAGGAGCAGCAGGCCGCCGAGGATGACACGCGCCGAGCCGAACCGCCGGGCGAGCCGGGGCGCGGCGAGACCGATCGAGGCGAAACAGAGCACCGGCACCGAGGTGAGCAGCCCGGCCACGGTGGCGCTCATCCCGAGCCCGGCCCGGATCTCGGTGAGGACCGGGCCGATGCTGGTGACCGCGAGCCGCAGGTTGACCGCGGCGAGGAGCAGGGCCGTCAGTGCGAACAGCCCGCCGGCCCGGGTCTTCTCCTGGATCACCACACCACCCAGCGTATCGGGTGATGGGCGTAACACTCCTTACACGGTGGTCACGCGGCGGCGGCCGGCTCCTGCTCGCGCTCGATCTGCTCGTTCCACTCCCGCTTGCTGGACTGCCAGCCGTCCTCGTTCATCCCGCGCCGCCAGTAGCCGGAGATGGACAGCTGGGACATCGGGATGCCGTGCTCCACCCGCAGGAACCGGCGCAGGTCGCGGACGAAACCGGCCTCGCCGTGCACGAACGCCTGCATCCGCCCGGCCGGGAACTCCAGGCCGCGGACCGCGTCGACGAGCGACTCGCCGGCGTCCCGGTGCAGCCAGGTGATCTCCGCGTCGGCCGCGGTCTCGATCTTCTGCTCCTCATCCGGCCCGGCGACCTCGACGAACACCCGTGCCTTGGCGCCCTCGGGCATCCGCTCCAGGGCGGCGCTGATCGCCGGCAGCGCGCTCTCGTCGCCGGCGAGCAGGTGCCAGTCGGCGGTGGTGTCGGGCGCGTAGCCGCCGCCCGGGCCCATGAACCGGATCACGTCACCAGGCTTGGCCGCGGCCGCCCACGGGCCGGCGATGCCCTCGTCGCCGTGCACCACGAAGTCGACCCACATCTCGCCGGCCTCGGGCAGCCACTTGCGAACCGTGTAGGTCCGGACGACGGGCCACTGGTCGCGCGGCAGAGTCTCGCGGATGACGCCCTGGTCGAACGGCTCCGGATAGGTGACCCCGGGCAGCGGGAACAGCACCTTGATGTAGTGGTCGGTGAACTGCCCGGCCTCGATCCGGGTCAGAGCCGCACCGCCGACCACGACACGCACCATGTGCGGGGTCAGCTGCTCGACGCGGGTGACCACACCCTCGTGGGCCGGTCGCGCGGGTCGGTTCGCCATGGAGTGCACCTCACTGCCGGAAACGGGAACTGCCGATACTGCCAGTGGAAAGGATCTCGGGAGGTAAGGCTACCCTTATTCTGGCCGATCTACCCGTCCGCCTCCGCTTTCCTGAAATTTCTCACCCAGCGGCTGATTTCTACGGCGGTTCGGTGGATACGCAGCATAGAAGGCATCCGCCCGGGTCAGCGGAACGCTTCCGCAAACTGATCCTTCACCCTTTGCGACCTCATCGGGTACGGCCACAACCCGCCAAGCGCAACCGAGCCGTCCCGCCACATCCGGTGGCGACGGGGCTGCCCGCTCCGGGCCGAAGCGCACGCACGGTAGCCGGACAGACGCGAACGGCGGGCCGGACCGAAGTCCTGCCCGCCGTTCGGCGTTCGTGGCGCGGGGTCAGCGCCGGGTGGTGCGGGGCGCGGTCAGCGCCAGGTGTTGCGGGGACGGCTCCGGAGCATGGCCGCGATCAGCAGGCCGACCAGGACCAGTACCGCGCCACCGCCGATCCACGCCAGGTTGCTGCTGATCAGGGTCGTCTGGACGGCCTGGGCGGGCGGTTCGGCGACCGTGTCGGTGGTGTTCTCCGGGTCGTCGGGGGCGCCGTCACCGGGGTCGGCGGCGAGGCCGGGACCGTCGGTGGGCTCGGGCTCGGAGTCGTACTCCGGCTCGACCGCCTGGGTGGTCTTCTTGGTCGTCGCCGGCTTGGTGGTGGTCTCTTCCGACTGGGAAGATTCTTCAGAGTTTTCAGACTCCGAAGATTCGGACTTCGTCGAAGCCGGGGTCTTGGTCGGCGTCGGGGTCGCCTTGGTGGTGTTCCCCTTGGTGCCGGCCTCGGACTCGTCGTCGCTGTCCGTGGTCGTCGTGGTGTTGCGCGGGGTCGCGGTGACCACGGTGCTGTTCGGCTTCGCGGTCGCCGGCTTGGTGGCCGGTGTCGTGGCCGGCGGGGTCGTCGGGGTCACTTCACCACTGTTGGTGTTGTTGCCCCCGTTGTTGTTCCCGCCGTTGTTGTTGCCGCCGCCGTTGTTGCCACCCTGGTTGCCGCCGTTGTTGCCGCCGCCCTGGTTGCCGCCGTTGTTACCGCCGTTGTTCCCGCCCTGGTTGCCCCCGTTGTTTCCGCCACCGTTGTTCGCGGCGCGGGCGATGACCCGGACGGAGTCGAGAGCGGGAGTCTGGTTGGCGCGCTCCATCATCGGGATGCGGTGCGAACCGTCACCGGCCCACGAGGAGCACTGGAACTCGCCCTCCTGGGGCAGCCCCGGCACCTGGATCGTGACGGTGTCCGGTTCGGCGCCACCGCGGCTGTCCTCGGTGGCCACGAAGAACGCCGGGACCGGCGCGGGCTCGGGCGCCTCGTCGTCGTTGTTCAGGATCCGGCAGGCGGTGTGGAAGTGGCCGCGGACCAGGCCGTTCTGCAGAACGCTGGACTCCACGTAGTAACCGCCCTGGCCGGCCGCGAGGAACCGGTCCCGGATCAGGTTGCGGGTGCTGATCCGCAGCTGGAACGGCGCGCCGACGGCGACCTCGTCCGGAGCCTCGGTGATCAGCAGCGTGGGGTTGTTGGCGGCGACGCCCACCTCACCGAATTCGGTGGAGACGCACCGGTTGCCCTTCTGGAAGCCGTCGTGGGCCTCCAGGTCGCTGTCCACACAGGTGTCGGTGAGGATCGTCAGGTTGTTGCCGACGACCTTCCCGGCCCCGCTCTCACCGGCTTTGGTACTGGCGGCGGGCGTGTCCGCGGCGTTGGCGAACTGGGTGAAGCCGATCACCCCGCCGATAGCGGTGATCACGGCGCCGGCGGCCAACAGCCGGGTACGTCGTTGCCCCGAGCTTCGCATGACGAGACCTTCTTTTCCCGATTCCCGGTCAATGACGGCGCTGGTTCCCGGCGCCGACCGACCAGACGTTAAGGGCGCGTCTCACAGAAAGCAATTCCGGAACCGGGTTCGCCGATTTCTTATGGCCGCCTTAAAGAAAATATGTGGATCGGGCCTCGAACCCCAAGCATCCTCCGAACGGATGATGTCCGGGGTTCACGCGATCTCCGAAAAAAGTCCCTGACCAGGGATGGTAACTGATCGGATGGCTGTCGCCACTATCCGTCAGCGGGCCAGAAACCGCGCGCCGCATAGACGTCGCGCAACACCTCGATACGGTCCGTCATGATGCCGTCGACGCCCATGTCGAGAAGCCGAATCATTTCTTCGGGATCGTCGATCGTCCACACATGGGCGTGCAATCCGAGCCGGTGCAGATAGGTGAGAAATCGCGGAGTGAGCACGGTGACCGGGCCGTGCCGGACCGGGATCTGGACGGCGACCACCGACTCGGGCAGCCGCAGGCGCAGACCGGCGGCCGAGGCGATCCGCAGGCGGGCGGTGGCGCGCATGCCGAGCGAGGTGGCCACCCGTGGCCCGGCCAGCGCGCGGACCCGGGTCAGCCGGGCGTCGCTGAACGAGGCGAGCAGCACCCGGTCCTCGGCGGCGGTGGCCCGGACCGCGGCGACGGCCGGCTCGACCACCCCGTCGGCCTTGACGTCGACGTTGAACCGGATCTCCGGCCAGGCGTCCAGCACCTCGTCGAGCCGGGGCACGGCGGCCGCGCCGCCCACCCGTACCGAGGCGAGATCGGCCCAGGTCAGGTCGGCGATCAGCGCGTGTCGCCCGGCGACCCGGTCGAGCCGTTCGTCGTGGATGACGACCGGGACCCCGTCCGCGGTGGCGTGCACGTCGGTCTCCACGTACCGATAACCCATGTCGACGGCCCGGCGGAAGGCTTCGGCGGTGTTCTCGTCGCCGTCGGCGGCGCCGCCGCGATGCGCGAAGGCGAGCGGTCCCGGAGCGTCCAGGAACGGGTGGTTCACCGGGGCAGTATGCCGGGGCTTGTTGGCGTGGGCCAAAAGAGGTCGAATGACGGTGGCGGCGAAGAGGGGGCGCGATGTCCGGACCCACGGTTGTCATCATCGGCGCGGGGATCGTCGGGTGCGCGCTCGCCGACGAGCTGACCGGTCGCGGCTGGACCGCTGTCACGGTCCTGGATCAGGGGCCGCTGTTCGAGACCGGCGGGTCCAGTTCGCACGCGCCGGGGCTGGTCTTCCAGACCAATCCGTCCCGGACCATGTCGCGGCTCGCCCGCTACACCGTCGAGAAGTATTCCGGGCTCGGCTGTTTCTCCCCGGTCGGCAGTCTCGAGGTGGCGACGACGCCGGCCCGGCTCGCCGAACTCCACCGTCGTTTCGGGTTCGGGCAGTCCTGGGGAGTCCCGTCATCCGTCCTGGATCCGGCCGCCTGCGCAACCCTCTACCCATTATTGGACAAATCATTAATTACCGGCGGGCTTTATGTGCCGTCCGACGGACTGGTCCCGACGGTCCGTGCCGCCGAGGCGCAGGCTGCCCGGGCCACCTCCCGGGGCGCCCGCTTCCTCGGCAACGTGACGGTGACCCGGGTCCTCTCGCACGCCGGCCGGGTGACCGGGGTGGCGACCGCCGACGAGGAGTTCCCGGCGGACCTGGTGGTCAGCTGCGCCGGGCTGTGGGGTCCGGCGGTCGGGGCGATGGCCGGCGTGCCGATCCCGCTGTTGCCGATGGCCCACCAGTACGTCCGGACCACCCCGGCCGGCGCCGCCGACACCCTGCCGATCCTCCGCCACCAGGACCGTGACCTGTACTTCCGGGCGCACGGCGACAGGTTCGGGGTCGGCTCCTACCTGCACGAGCCGATGCCGGTGGACCTGGCCGACCTGCCCGGCGACGCCCATCCGTCGAAGCTGCCGTTCACTCCGGATGCCTTCAAGCAGTCCTGGGCGGCGGCCGGCGAGCTGATCCCGGCACTGCGCGGCGCGGCCCTGGAGGAGGCGTTCAACGGGGTCTTCTCGTTCACCGCCGACGGTTTCCCGCTGCTCGGCGAGGCGGCCGGGCTGCGCGGGTTCTGGGTGGCCGAGGCGGTGTGGGTGACCCATTCGGCGGGCGCGGCCAAGGCGGTCGCCGAGTGGATGGTGGACGGCCGGCCCGCGATCGACCTGCACGAGTGCGACCTCAACCGGTTCGACGCGGCCCAGCTCGCCCCGGACTACGTGCGCCGGCGGGCGATCCGCAACTTCGTCGAGGTCTACGACATCCTGCATCCGGCCGACCCGCCGTCGGTGCGTAACGTCCGGGTCAGCCCGTTCCACCCCCGGCAGACCGAGCTGGGCGCGGTCTTCGGCGAGGCGGCCGGGTGGGAGCGCCCGCTCTGGTACGCGACCAACCCGCCCCCGGAGGCGCCGCGCCCACGGGACGAGTGGTCGGCCCGGCACTGGTCGCCGATCGCCGAGACCGAGGCCCGGCTGACCCGCCGCCGGGTCGCTCTCTACGACATGACCCCGCTGACCCGGATCGACGTGACCGGCCCGGTCTCCTTCCTGTCCGGTCTGGTGGCCGGCGACGTGGACCGCCCGGTCGGCACCGTCGTCTACACCTTTCTGCTGGATCAGGCGGGCGGGGTGCGCAGCGATGTCACGGTGGCCCGGCTCGGCGAGGATCGGTTCCGGGTCGGCGGGAACGGTCCGCTGGACGTCGGCTGGCTGCGCCGGCACGCCCCGCCCGGCGTCTCGGTGCGTGACGTCACCGGCGGGACGTGCGGTGTCGGACTGTGGGGTCCGGCCGCCCGCGAACTGGTCGCGCCGCTCACCGACGTGGACGTGTCGGCCGAGGCGTTCCGCTATTTCCGGGCCCGGGAGGGGCACCTCGGCACGGTTCCGGTGACCATGCTGCGACTGTCCTATGTCGGCGAGCTGGGCTGGGAGATCTACACCGAGGCCCAGTACGGCCTGCGCCTCTGGGACACCCTGTGGGAGGCGGGCCGGGAGCACGGGCTGATCGTGGCCGGCCGGGTGGCGTTCGACAGCCTGCGCCTGGAGAAGGGGTACCGCGCCTGGGGGCGGGACATGACCAGTGAGGACGACCCGTATCAGGCCGGCCTGTTGCCGTCGGGTGACCGGCCCCCGGATCGGCGGCTGACCTGCCTCGTGCTGGCCGACACCGGGGACGTGCCGCTCGGGCGTGAGCCGGTGTACGCGGGCGGGTTCCCGGTCGGGCACGTGACGAGCGCGGCGTACGGCTGGTCGGTGGGCGCCCCCATCGCGTACGCCTGGCTGCCCTCGGCCCTGGCCGTGCCCGGAACGCAGGTGGAGGTCGGCTATTTCGACCGGCTGCTGCTCGCCACCGTGGCGGCCGAGCCGCTGTTCGACCCGAAACACGAACGACTAAGGCGCTGATCTGCGGATTCTCCGTCGCGGGCGGCCCGGATGTGACTAGCATCGAGTCGATCAGGGCGGGCGTGATGCCGTTCCCGCCGTTCACACGATCGTGGGTTCCCGGCCGGGCTTACCGGCCGGTCTACGCGGCGTGCCGCGCGCAGATCGTCTCGAAACGAAACCGTCCGGGGTAAATAACGGGACTCGCTCACACGGCTTCGCGGACTGCCCTAGCTTAGGCCAGGTCTAAGTCGGGCAAATCCGTTTGAAGTGGAGTATGTCGTGCGCTTTTCTCGTACGTCCAGGGTCGCGCGGGGCGGTCTCTGGGCCTCCGCCCTGCTCTCCATAGTGGCCGCGGTGAATTCGGGAGGAGCGCTCGCGGCCGACATCGACCCCCCGTACACACCGCCGCTGGCCCTCAACGGGACCGCCTCCCTGATGTGGCGCGCCGGGGACGACGAACGCGTCATCCGCCTCACCGACGGCGGTTACCGCCAGGCCGGGTCGGCGTGGAGCATGCAGATGGTCGACCTGACCCGCTCGTTCGAGACCACGTTCACCGCCCACCTGCGGGCCGGCAAGGTCGGCGCCGACGGGATCGCCTTCGTCGCGCAGGGCGAGGGGCCCCGCGCGCTCGGCGGCTGGGGCGGCGGCCTCGGTTACCGCGGCATCTGGCGCAGCGTGGCTGTCGAGTTCGACATCTTCCAGAACACTCCGGACCCGAGCAGCAACCACCTCGCGGTCTCGGTCAACGGCAACCCGGACCGGCACGAGTCGGCCGCCGAGTCCTCGATCCGGCTCTACGGCAAGCCGTTCCAGGCCCGGATCAGGTACGACGCCGGCCAGCAGCGCCTGACCGTCTACGTCCGCCCGCGGGCCGGCAAGGCCACCGAGGAGCTCCTGCTCGACCAGCGGGTGAACCTCGCCCAGAAGGCCGGCGTGCCGTTCGGCTGGGTCGGGTTCACCGGCGCCACCGGCAGCCTCACCGCACGCCAGGACGTCTACGAGTGGTCGGTCGACGTGCCGCACGCGTGAGCGCACCGTTCCGCCGGGGCCTCGCGCCCCGGCACCTTCCCATGCTCCGGCCCGGACCGGGCCGACTCGAGCCTCCCCGATCGGAGAGAGTTATGCCCACGGTCGACCGTGTGCTTCCCGGCGAGACGAACACCGTCATCGACATCGAGGCCATCCAGGCCGCCGTCCCGGCGATCCCCGACCTTCCCGACGACCCGGACGACGGCGCCGAGCCGGAACCCCGGGTCAGCGTCATCGTTCCGGCGCTCAACGAGGCGCGGAACATCCCGCACGTGTTCGCCCGGCTCCCGCAGGTCGACGAGATCGTCCTGGTCGACGGTGGTTCCGTCGACGACACGGTGGCGGTGGCCCGCCGGCTGCGGCCCGACATCCGCGTCGTCCGGCAGAACCGCAAAGGCAAAGGCAACGCGCTGGCCTGCGGGTTCGCGGCGTCCACCGGCGACATCATCGTGATGATCGACGCCGACGGCTCGACCGACCCGCTGGAGATCCCCCGCTTCGTCGAGGCGCTGCGCGAGGGCGCCGACTTCGCCAAGGGCTCCCGGTTCCGGCCGACCGGTGGCAGCGCCGACATCACCCGGCTGCGGCGGGCCGGCAACAAGTGCCTCAGCATGCTGGTGAACGTCCTGTTCCGGACCCGGTACAGCGATCTCTGCTACGGATACAACGCGTTCTGGGCGCACTGCCTGGACGTGTTCGACCTGGACAGCACGTCCCCGATGCCGGACAACGCGGACGGCCGGCTGTGGGGCGACGGGTTCGAGATCGAGACCCTGCTCAACCTGCGTGCCGCCCGCGCCGACCTGAAGATCACCGAGGTCGCCAGCTTCGAGCACAACCGCATCCACGGGGTCAGCAACCTCAACGCCCTCACCGATGGTATGCGCGTGCTGCGTACCATCGCTCGCGAATGGCCCCGGCGGGCCCGCGTCAGGCAGGTCGCCGAACGGCAGGTCCGATGAGGATCGGCATCGTCGCGAACGCCTACCACCCGGACATCGGCGGGGTGGAGACCCATGTGAAGCGGCTCTGCGCCGGCCTGGTCGCGGCCGGCGACGAGGTCGAGGTGATCACCCAGCACGCCGTCCGGTCGGTGGAGACCGTCGACGGTGTGCTCGTCCGCCGTTTCCCGCTGACCGTCCCGGCCGGCAACTACCGGCTGTCCGTCCCGCTGTGGCGCTGGCTGCGCGCCCACGCCGGCGACTACGACGTCCTGCACGCGCACAGCTACCACGCTCTCGCCGCGCTCTGCGCCGCCTTCGGCAACCGGTCGCCGCTGGTGTTCACGCCGCACTACCACGGCACCGGGCACACCAGGTTCCGGGCCGCGCTGCACCCGCTCTACCGGCCAGTCGGCCGGGCGATCATGAACCGGGCCTCCGCCGTCGTCTGCGTCACCTCGGCCGAACGTGAACTGGTGCTCCGGGACTTCCCGGCGGTCAGCACCCGGGCCGTGGTCATCCCGAACGGCACCGACCCGCGCCCGGCCCGTGGCCCGGCCTCGCCCCGGACCCGCCGGATCCTCTGCGTCGGACGGCTGGAGCAGTACAAACGGGTCGACCGGGTGATCCGGGCGATGACCCGGCTCGGCCCCGAGCACCGCCTCGACGTGGTGGGCACCGGCCCCGCCGGGGACCGGCTGCGCCGGCTCGCGGCCGGACTCGGACTGGCCGGGCGGGTGGTCTTCCACGGCCGCCTCGACGACGCCGCCTTCGACTCGTGCCTGGCCCAGGCCTCGGCGGCGGTCTCCGCCTCCACCCACGAGGCCTTCGGCATGGCGGTCGCCGACGCGCTCGCGGCCGGCCTGCCGACCGTGGCCACCCCGATCCCCGCCCACCGCGAGGTCGCCGGGCTGGCCGGGGACAGCGCGTGGCTGCGGTTCGCCGACCCGGACGACGAGAACGCGCTGGCCGCCGCCCTCAAGGACGCCGCGGCCATCGGGCGTACCCGGCCCGCCATCCTGCCGACCTGGTCGGACGTCGTCGGCGCGACGCGCAACATCTACGCCGCGGTGGCCCGCCGCCAGAGCACCGCGGGGGCCGTCGGCCGATGAGCGCTGCTACGGCCAGTCCCACCATCGGCCGGCGGGACGGCCGGGACCCGGGACCGGCGCCGCGCGCCTGGGCCGGGCCGGTCGCCGCCGGGCTCACCCTCACGATCACCGGGGCGGCCGGGACCGCCGCCCTGGTGACCGCGTACCAGCGGGCCGAGTGGGGGCAGGACGGCCAGTTCACCTGGTTCTGGGCGGGCATGCTGGTGTTCAGCCTGCCCGCGGCGTACTGGGCGATCCGCCGCGACTCCAGCGCCCGGCTGCGCCTGGCCGTCCTGGTCGGCTACGCCTGCTTCACCTACCTCCCGAAACTGCTGCGCAACCCGGCCGGCCCGCTCTACCACGACGAATACGCCCACTGGGGACAGAGCCGCGACATCGTCCTCGACGGACTGCTCTTCCAGCAGAACTCGATCGTCCGGGTCATCGGCGACTATCCGGGCCTGCACGCCACGGTCGCCTCGCTGGCCACCCTCACCGGCGTCACCGTGTGGCAGGCCGCCCTGTTCGTGCTGATCCTGGCCCACGTGCTGCTCACCCTCGGCGTCGCGGTGCTGGCCGGTCAGCTGTGGCCGGAGCCGCGGGTCGCCGCCGCGGCCGCGATCGTCTACAGCCTGAACAGCTCGTTCCTCTACTTCGACACCCAACTCGGCTACGAGTCGCTGGCCATCGGCGTGATGGTGTGGGCGCTGGCCTGCGCGATGCTGGCGATCCGGGCGGTCAGCACCCGGGCCCGGCTCGGCTGGGCCGCCCTGTTCCTCCCGTTCACCGTGGCGATCACGGCCACCCATCACCTGACCGCGATCTGGCTCACCGGCATCCTCGGGCTCATCGCTCTGGCCTGCACGATCTTTCGCGCGCCGGCCCGTACCGCATGGGCTCTGACCGCGACCGCGGGCGCCTCGGTGTCGATGTGGATGGCCGCGGTGTCGCCACGGACCGGCACCTACCTGGAGCCCTACCTGGGCCGGGCCCTCGATCAGTTCGGCGGCATGGCCGGCGGCGGCTCCGGCGGCCGCACCCTGTTCAACCAGTCGGTGGCGCCCTGGTGGGAACAGCAGGCCGCGTTCCTCGCCCCCGGGGTGGCCCTGCTCGCCGTCGTCGGCGCCGCCGTGCTCTGGTGGCGCCGCCGCCGGTTCACCGATCGGCTGACCCGGGCCACGTCCGGCGCGATGCTGCTGCTCGCCGCCCTGTACTTCCCGGCCACGCTGCTGATCCTCACCCCGTCCGGAGCGGAGGGCGCACGCCGGTCCTGGGCTTTCAGCTACCTCGGCATCGCCGTGGCGACCGCCCCGTTGATCATCGCACTGCTGGACCGCGCGCGCCGCCGGATCAGCGGTTCCGCGATGTTTCTCCTGGCGACGTGCGCGCTGATGATGGTCGGCAACACGGCCGCCGGCATGAACCCGTCCTACCGGTTCCCCGGCCCGCCGGTCTTCGGTTCGGACACCCGCGCGGCCACCCCCGAGCTGCTGGCCGCGTCGGAGTGGCTGCGCGAGACCCGGGGCCGCGGCGCCCGCCTGGTCGCCGACCGCTACTCCGGCCTGATCTTCGGCTCCTACGGCGAGCAGGAGCCGACCACCGGCTCCGAGAGCTTCCCGGCCTACCAGCTGTACCTGGCGCAACCCGGCCGCCCGATGCCGCCGGCCCTGATGGAACAGCTGCGGGCGTGGCGCTTCGAATACCTGGTGGTCGACCGCCGGATGTCCGAACAGGTCCCCGACATCAAGATCTACTTCGAGAACAACGAGCCGATCCCGCACGACGGGAAACCCGGCTTCACCAGGGCTCAGCTGACCAAGTTCGACACCATGCCATGGCTGATCAAGGTCTACGACGGGCCGCACATCGCGATCTACCGCTTCGACTTCGGCAGCCAGGGCCAGAACCTCCACATGGGAGTCCCATGACCCTCCCCCCACCGTTGCGAACTCCCGCCGTCCGGTTGCTGCTGGTCGCGTACCCCGCCCTCGCCGGAATCCTCCCCGCCACCGGCCGCCTCTGGCTCACCGTCCCGCTCTGCCTCACCGCCCTCGCGGCCACCGGCGCCCTCTGGATCCGCGCCCTGCCCGGCCTCCCCGCCGAAACCGGCGTCCCCGCGGCCCGGCCCGGACTCGCCGCCGCCGCCGGCCTGATCACGATTCCGCTGCTGGCGCTCGTGCTGCATGCGGCCGGACATCCGGTACGCCCGGCGCCCCTCGTCATCGCCTGCGCCGCACTGGTCACCGTCCTCGGCGCGGCGGCCGCCCTCCGCGATCACCGCGCCACCCGGCGGTCCACGACCCGGCCCGGCCTTCCGGCCCAGCGCCGCCACAAAACCTCGCCTCCGGCATCGTCCGGTTCCCTTTTCCGGTACGGCCGGACGAGCGCTCCGGACCTGCCGGCCACCGACGGCCGGCCCACTCCGTCGTCCCAGGCCCCCGATCCGGACCTCACGGCCGACGGCCGCACGGGTCCCGAAGGCGGCGTCGCGTCCGGAGTGGCGGCTGCCGCTTCCACCTCCGAGGACTCCGATTCCGTGCCCGGTCGCGGTGATTTCGCGCCGAACGGCCCCGGTTCCGCTTCCGGGGCGGCCAGCGGCGGGACGCTGCTCGACGCCGAGCTTCTCGGGCCGGGCCGGGGCCCGGTCCGTACCACTGTGGCGGTGACGATTCCGCTGGTCCTGGCGGTCGGTGTCGGCGGGTGGGCGGTGCACGCCTACCTGACCGCGCCGCATCCGGCCGAACCCGGCTATCTGAGCATCGCCCTGAACGGCTGGGCCGCCGCGGTCGAGGGCCCGGTCACGGTTCCGGCCCGGGGCCTGGTGGTCCCGGTCCGGGTGACCAGCGCCGGTATCGCCGAGACCACCCGGCCGCTGCAACTACGGGTGGGCGGCCGGGTGGTGGCGAGCCGCCCGATGACGGTGGCCGCCGACTCGGTCCGCTCCCTGACCGTCTACGTCCCGGCTCTCCCCCCGGACGGACGCCTCCGCAACGTGGCCATCAGCGTCGGCGTCACCAGCATCGGCTTCTACGCCCGAGGCCACGCTGACACGGTTCTCACCCCCCAGACCACCGCCGGCGCCGCGGTGACCGGCCCCGGCGTCGGCTCGCATGCCCCCGCCGGGCCCGGCGGAGCTCCTGGCGTCCCGGGCGCACAGCCTCGACCTGCCGGTCCTGCTTCAGGCGCGGGTGTCCGGTCCGGCGGCGGAGATGTCCACTCGGGCGGTGGCGTGCCTGCCTCCTCGAACGGTGACCGCGCTGGTGGTGTGCGTGCGTCCTCGAACGGAGACCGAGCCGGTGGTGTGCGTGCCTCCTCGGGCGGCGACCGCGCTGGTGGTGTGCGTGCGTCCTCGAACGGAGACCGAGCCGGTGGTGTGCCTGCCTCCTCGGGCGGCGACCGCGCTGGGGGTGTGCGTGCCCACTCGGGTGGCGACCGTCGCGGTGGTGTGCGTGCCCAGTCCGGTGGCGATCGTGCCCCCGGTGTCCGGCCGGCTCCGGTCCGGACCGGCGGAGTGCGGACCCCGTCGGTCGCGTCCAGTGGCGCCGTGACCGGCCCAGCCGGCGCTGGTCCTGCCGGTGGCACCGGCCCGGCCGGCGGCACCGGCCCGGGGACGGGCCGGCCCGACCCGGCGGCTCCCGTGCGGGCCGGCGATGGCACGGCCGGCGCCGAGGACCGCACCCGTTCGGGCGGCACCAAGGGCGGCCGGGCCAAGACCGGCCCGGTACCGCCGCCCTGGACCGGCCCGGACGGCTCGATGTGGCCCGCTTCACCGGGTGACGTCGTTCCGGATCCGAGCCGAGTGGCCTGCTCGGGCAAGCGGCGTGCCGTCCTGGCCGGAGAGCAGACCCCATGCTGACCACCGCCGTACGCCGCCTGTCCGGCAACTCCCTGGCCCGTAACAGCCTGCTGATCATGGCAACCACGGTCGGCAACGGCGGCCTGGGCTACCTCTACTGGATGCTGGCGGCCCGCTCGGTCCCGCCGGATCGGATCGGTACCGCGACCGCCCTGATCTCCGCCGCCACCGCGGTCAGCATGATCGCCAACCTGGGCGCCGGCCACATGTTCATCCAGCGTCTGCCCGGCAGTTCCTCCGCCACCTGGTCCCGGATCGTCGGAGCCGGCCTGTTCGCCGGTTCCGCCGCGACCGCCGCCACGGCCACCGCGGTAGCCGTGATCGTCCCGCTGTTCTCCGGCAACTTCGGTTTCCTGTCCGGCCCCGGCGGAACGTTCGCCCTGGTCAGCGCCGCGCTGGCGGTGACCCTGACGACCCTGCTGGACAACCTTTACGTGGCCCACCGGGCGGGTCAAGGCATGCTGATCCGCAACCTGGCGGTAGCCGGCGGCAAGATCCTCACCCTGCTGGCGGTCCTGGCCGCCGGTTTCCAGGACTCCGTCGCGGTCCTGCTCTCCTACGTGCTGCCGACCCTGCTGATCAGCCTGATCACGATCCCCGTCGCCACCCGCCGCCTGCGCCCGTCCCCACACACCGAATCCCGCCGGCCCGCCGACCGGCGGTCCGCGCCGGCGGATCGTCGTGCCGAACTCCCGCACCGGCGAGGCACGCCGATCGGGCTTCCGGCCGAGCTCCCGCACCGGCGGGGCGCGCTGGCCGGGCTTCGGGCCGAGCTTCCGCACCTGCGGACCGCGGTCACCGGGCACCACCTGATCAACCTGACCCAGGCGGGTCCGGCCGCGTTGCTGCCGGTGCTGGTCACAGCTCGTCTCGGCGCTGACGCGAACGCCCACTTCTACCTGGCCTGGATGACCGCGTCGATGCTGTTCATGGTGTCCCCGGCGGTCGCTTCGGCCCTCTACGCGGAGCGCACCAACGCCGCCCCGGTCCCGGTGACCAGGGCCGCGACGGTGGTCCTGGCCATGGTCGGCGCCCCGGCGGCGGTGCTCCTGATCGCCGGCGACCGGATCCTCGCCCTGTTCAGCGCCGGCTATGCGACCGAGGGCGGCCTCCTGCTCCAGATCCTGGTGCTGGCCGCGCTCCCCGACGCGGTGGCCAACCTGGCGGTGGCGCACTGGCGCTCCCGCAACGAATTCCGCCTGTGCCGCCGCCTGAACCTGGTCCGCGCCGTAACCTGCCTGTCCCTGGCATGGCTGCTGCTCCCCGGCGCCGGTGTGACCGGAGCCGGCATCGCCTGGCTGACCGGCCAGACCGCCGCCGCCCTGCTGGTAGCCGCAGTAGCCGTGTCCCGCCGCCCCAGACCGCCAGCCGTCGCTGACGGCGGGAATGACGTCGCCGATACCGCGGTGAGCGACGGCTCGCGGTCTGCTGCCCACGCCGCCGGACCATCAGCCGTCGCTCACAGCTGGAATGGTGGTGCGATTAGCGCGGTGGGCGACGGCTCGCGGTCTGCTGCCCACTCTGCCGGACCGCCGGCCGTCGCTGACGGCGGGAATAGCGCCGCCGATACCGCGGTGGGCGACGGCTCGCGGTCTGCTGCCCACTCTGCCGGACCGCCGGCCGTCGCTGACGGCGGGAATAGCGCCGCCGATACCGCGGTGGGCGA